>NZ_JBHIKY010000010.1:0-136620 GCF_042139015.1 Alteribacillus sp. HJP-4
AGACATTCAGGATGACTCCGATATTGGCCTGAAGAAAGGATTGCTGCAGTACATGCTGATACTCAGGGTTAATGGCCATACATTCCCCGACAAAAGCATTTGCTCCGATATCAGAAGCTTTCTTTAAAATTACTTTTTGTTCCTTAATATTTGGCCCTTCCGGGTTACGGATAATGTCATCTTCTTCACCGGTCCAGTGAATAAATTTAGCTGAGGTTCCTGTCGTTTTGCCAGCGACCTTATAGCCTGCTTCAGCAAGAACACCGGTGATTAATCGTGTGACAGTTGATTTCCCGCGGATACCGTTCACATTTATCCGAAGCGGGACAGATTTAATAATTTGCCGATGTTTTACTTTTTCTCGTACACCCAATACGATTAGTAATGCGACTGCGATAAAAATTAGCAGCATGATGCGTCCTCCTTAGCTGCTGAAAATATATCAGCAGCGCATTTCATGTTATTCACTCTCATAATCACTCACAATATTTGTTCTCTCTAAAGCATTTTCTATTGAATTTATTTCTTGATTTGTCAATTCTTGGTCTGTTTTAAAGAAATACATAAATAACACAAGCGAAAGCAAAAAAACATAGGGTCCAATCTTTTTTAGAAAACTCATTACGTTACTCCTTTATTATTCATTCGTACTGTCTGCAATACCATTTCGGCGAGTGTCAGTTATTTCAATAATTTCTTGGTTTTTATAATCTTTGGCCAAAGCAGAAATGCTTCCGAAATAGGTAGTTATAGGCTGTGGCCTTACCTGGTAACCAGATTCTGTTAAAGTTGTCACCAAAGGATCATTATTAGTCAGTTCCTGATCAAAGTCTTCAATATCCAAATAAATTTGTTCCTCCATGGAACTGTAATATGGTGCAAATCTCGTTGCTTCCATTGACTCCGCAAAACTTTCATCGAGGTATTGCTGGCGGAGTATAAATTGACTGATGATACTTGGAATTCTGGTTCCTCCTGGTGTACCTATACCCATTACCTGACCAGAATTATCATTTTTTATTATTGTTGGTGAGATAAAACTGCGTGGTCTTTTCCCTTGTTCGATCGAATTTGGAGAATCAAGATTTTCACTAAAGTTTAGAAGCTGACTGTTCATCCACATTCCATCCACCATCTGACCGGAACCGAAAAAGTTACCTAATGTATTTGTTGTGGAAACAGTTCTTCCTTCATCATCCATAACAACAAAGTGAGTCGTATTTGTGTGGTTTCGATCGGGATCATCCATCGCCGTTACTTCTGTGTCTACATTTAAGTCGTCCCTGGTGTTTGCTTTTTTTGCAAGCTCTGTAATTTTTTCATCAGATGTTAAATTATTTTTATTATTGAAGAAGTCCGGGTCTCCATAAGTTCCAAGTCTATCATTATAAGCCTGCCGGGTGATCTCACTGAAGAGATTCATGTACTGTGCTTCATCATTAATGAACTTTTCGGCATTCAACTTTTCTGCCATACCTAGCATTTGTATCAAAGTAACGCCTGAGAGAGGGGGTGGGGCAGAGTAAACAGTATTATCTTCAAATTGCCCGCTTGCTGCTTCTGATACCTTGATTGAATAATTGCTTAGATCTTCTTGGCTTATGTGTGGATACGTGGCAATAATTTTTTGTGCGATTTCTCCTTCATAAAAATCATTCAAACCATTTTCCTTAAGCGTTTTTAAAACATTAGCCAGATCCTGCTGAACTATTGTGCTGCCTTCCGGAGCTGTTTGGCCATCAGGAAAAAAATGGGGAGATTGCTCCGGAGATAATCGTCCGGCTTCACGGGCATTGTTAATACGGTTAAAAAGCGAGTTGCTGACGGGGATTCCCTCTTCGGCATATTGAATTGCCGGGTCGAGCAGTTCGTCTACTTCAAGATTTCCGCCTTCTTTTTCATGAAAGGTCTGCATCCCTTTCACGAAGCCGGGAACACCTACAACATCACGAGGGTTTGTACTCGATGCGGTCTCGCGGTAATCATAAACAACCGGAGTTTCCTCTGGTGAAGGCATATAAACCATGGCGCCTCCTCCGCCGACTCCTGATCCATACGGTTCGGTTACATTTAACGTAAATGAAATGGCAACCGCGGCGTCCACAGCATTTCCGCCATTTTCCAATATGTCCATTCCGACTTCTACAGCTTCTTCATTCGAAGAACTGACTCCGCCGCCGGAGACTTCTTCTTGAAAGTAATTTTCGCTTTGATCATCTTCAGAGACTTCATTATCACCCCAGCCGCTTCCGTCATCGGCCTCATCTGCATCATCAGACGTCTGGTCGCTTCCGGTTGGAATAAAAAAATAAACAGCAAATCCTATTACAACTAATAAAGCAAGAATGTTTGTGACTTTTTTTGCATTCAAAACGTTAACGACACTTCCTTTCAAAAAAAGACAATAACTATTGCCTAGAATTTATACTAACAATAAACAAGCTAAAAAACCATCCTGAAATAAAATTGTAAAACACGCTCTTTGCAGAAATAAATGAAAGGCGTACACTATATAGACGTAATGTTATGTAAAGGAGTTACAGAATGGAAGGATTTATTATAGCCAGTACTCTTTCTGCTTTAGCAACTGGAGTTGGCGCCATTCCTGCAGTTTTCCTTAAAAATACGTCTCATCGCTGGAAAGATATGCTTCTTGCTTTCAGTGCCGGTATGATGATGGCTGCCACCATGTTTGAACTCATTCCGGAAAGTTTTCGACTCAGCAGCCTTCCCATTGTAAGCATGGGTATTTTCCTTGGAATGGTTACCCTAACAACACTAGAACAAAACATACCACATGAGCATATAGAAAGGGAAAGACATATTCACCTTGGTACATGGCAGGGTATGGATAGAAAGGCATTGCTTATTATTACGGCCGTCACGCTTCATAATATTCCCGAAGGACTCTCCGTCGGGGTGAGCTACAGCAGTGGTGTTGAAGGTTTAGGCTTTTTAATTGCCCTGGCCATTGGCATACAAAATGCTCCGGAAGGCTTTATCATTGCTTTTTTCCTTACAGAACAAGGGTTTTCCAAAACGAAGGCTTTTATTATTGCCCTCGGTACAGGAGTGATGGAACTGTTCGCTGCGTTCGCCGGTTACTGGCTTACTGGCATAGCAGGCCACCTGGTCCCGGTGGGGCTGGCGTTTGCTGCAGGCTCTATGCTTTATATTGTATATAAAGAACTGATCCCAGAGAGCCACGGTGATGGCTATGCTTTAAGTGCCACTTATTCATTTACGATCGGTATCGTACTCATGCTGATTTTAACAAATTTATTTTAAAAGTAGGTAAAATTTCATTTTTTTGTTTAATCTGTTTAAAATGTTTCATACTAGGGAAGAGAAATGAAGGCTTTGTATCTTTCCAAGTCGTATGAAATGAAATTTCTGAAATGATTGCATATAATAGAAGAAGATACTATAATAATTTTATTGAGAACAGTTATCACCCGATTTTGTGACAAAAGTTAGAATTTTCAATTAATTAATCGACAAAATAACCTCAATGTGTTATGGTATGGATGCGGCCTAATGTTCAGAATTTTCTACATTCCATGAATGCTGATTCATGAGGCGGTGTAGAGTACTTTATTGAAGGAGGGGATTGTATGCCAGTTAAGGAAAATCAAGACACACTGGTGCGTGCCAAGGCGAAAGAACTCTGCAGCGCGATGGAACTGAGAGGGTGGGCGAGTACAAAGTTTGTCCCGACTCCTCCGTATGGATATACTTTAGTAAGTATGACTGGATGCCGGGCTTGGTTCGGAAAACGATGGGGAATGATTTGTGATGATATGGAAGATCACCTGAAGCTGGTTCTTGATGTTCCGCGTGACAGAATCGGTTCAGAGGAAGTCAGTGAAATTCTTGATTTGCCAGTATCGGAAGGAAACACTCGGGAAAGCAGATTTGAGATAATTGATAATCGCGACCGGCACACTATCGTGATTTACTTATATACAGATATTCTACAGCATACAAACTTCCGCGATAGTGAAGTTATGGAATTGATCAGTGATGTAAGACGCTGGTCCTGCTTATAAAAATGAAAAAGCGTTCCTTCACAGGAGCGCTTTTTCATTTTTTTGAGTACATAAAGAAGCTGAAAAGCAAAGCAGGAATAAATAGTAATAAAAAAAATGAATGGATAATAAATTGTTTCCCCTCAATAATCGGAATTAATACAATTGCCCCAAAAAGAATTGGAAGGGTGGAAAAAATCAGATGATTTTTCAGATCGTTAAAATAGATAAAAAACAAACCGGAAGTAATTACCGTTAAAATAAATACCGAACTAAAATAAGGGAAGTGCTGTGGGGCATTTGAGATGGCTGCTGCTGCAGAAATTCCGATAATAAATAAGAAGAGTATGATACACTTATCTTTTCTTTCCATTTGTTATCCCCTTCAGAAATTATTATATAGTAGCTCCTTTTTTATGATCTTAATATATGTCGTAATGAATTCACAAATATTTCAGTATTTCTGCTTGTTTATTCGATATAGTAACTGTAAATTTACCATTGTTGAAAAGGAGAGGTGACTTTGTTACGCATACTTTTTGTGGTGACGAACACGGATCGATTATTAAACGGAGAAAAAACCGGAATCTGGCTGTCGGAATTTGCAGAACCTTACGATGCCTTCACAGCAACGGGACACGAAGTGATGCTGGTCAGTCCAAAAGGTGGAAGAGCCCCTTTTGATCCTAAAAGTCTCGACGGGTTTACGCGTACACAGCTTGACAGATACAGCGAAATCGCAAAAAATACTCGTCAACTTAAGGACATAGACACGATAGGTTATGACGGACTTTTTCTCTGCGGAGGACATGGCACTATGTTCGACCTTCCTGACAGCCATGAACTTCAAGAAATTATTACACATTTTGCTGATGAGAACAAAACAATTGGTGCGATCTGCCATGGGGCGGCAGGGTTTGTCAATGTAAAGCTTGCCAATGGAAAATTTTTATTAGATGGAAGGCGTTTAACCTCTTTTACTGATAATGAAGAAAAAGAAATGCAGGCAGATGAAAAGCTTCCTTTTTTGCTGGAAACTAAGCTTCGAAACCAGGGGGCTACGTTTGTGGCGGCACCGAACTTTATGGAAAATGTAGAAATTGATAAAAATTTAATAACTGCTCAGAATCCCCAATCAGGAGAACGTATTGCTAAAGAATTTTTGGAGCTGTTAGAAAAACAATTAAATTAAAGTCTCGGCATCCACAGTTGAATCGTACGTCTGTGAAATGTTGGCCCGGAAAGTAATCAGAAGTGGAGGGGGCACATGTGAAGTATGTATCTATTTATAGAATTTTCATTATAGTATGGATGAGCATCCGCTTTTTTTTACAAATATTCTGGTTCCGAAGAAAGCATCGTAAAAAATGGAATGAAAAAAAATGGACAAAGCTTCTGACACAGCAGGCGGCCGAATACAAATTAAAAGCCTTGAAATTGGAAGGATTGATGATTAAACTTGGCCAGTTTTTAAGTACCAGAGCTGATGTCATGCCAAAAGAATTCCTTCATGCATTGAGCGATCTGGTGGATCGTGTCCCCGGTGTGCCATGGGAAGCTTGTAAAGAGATAATTGAAGTGGATTGGAACTGCCGCATTGAAGAGGAAATCGAACACATAAATAAAACTCCAGTTGCATCGGCATCAATTGGTCAGGTCTATGAGGCGGTACTACATAATGACCGAAAGATAGCCATTAAGGTCCGCATGCCAGAAATCGATAAAATTATTCAGGCAGATTTTAAAGCACTGCGGATGGTGATGTGGCTTGCACAAAAATTTACTAAAGCAGGAGAAAGTACAGACCTGAAACGACTTTTTCATGAAATACAAAGGGTGATAAGTGACGAACTAAATTTCAAGACAGAATTGAATAATGCTGTGTTTTTTCAAAAGTTGTATGAACATTCTCATAACTTTCATATTCCAGAATATATGGAAAAGCTCTGTTCCAAACGAGTGTTAGTTATGTCCTGGGCCGATGGAGAAAAAATTACTGACATTCATTTTCGAAAGTCCCATTAATTGAACGGTTCGAAACTGGCTGTCACATTATTAAAAGGGTTTCTGGAACAAATTCATACAGAAGGCAAATTTCATGCAGATCCACATCCAGGCAATATTCATTTGAAAAGTGATGGCAGTATTTATTTGCTGGATTTTGGAATGGTGGCGGAAATAACAGGCGATCAGGCTGAATATATTCGAAAAATGGTAAAAGGATTTGTGTTCAACCGTTATGATCTGTTAGCGAAATCCCTCAAAGAACTCGGTTTTTTACTGGAGAATGCAGATGACGAAAAAGTGACAGATTCTCTTAGAAGAATGATGGAACATTTTTTTGAAGAGGATATGAGAAAGTGGGACGAAAGGAAAATAGAATCCTTTATTGAGGAAATACAGGCTGTTACAAGAAACGAACCGATTCATCTGCCAAGTGAATTCGCTTTTCTTGGAAGGGCGGTATCTACATTAATGGGGGTACTATATTCGTTAGACCCAGAATTGGATCTGATGGAGGCTGGGCGCCCGGCAGTAATGGAGTGGCTGCTTGCGCATGAAGAGGAGGAAGATGAAGGGGGATGGAGTTCTTTCCTCAAAGATTACGCCAGACCGTTGTTAACGTTACCTGGAGATTTACAATCCTTTTTTCAGCTCTCAGAGAGAAATAGACGGCAGCATAGAGAAATAGAACAGCTTCGCATGCAGCATAGTTACTTATATCAGAACAGGACATTTACATTTCTCATGCACTTATTATTTATAGTTTTTACTTCTGTGGCAGTAATGCTCTCGGCTTGGACATCTTCGGTTATTTTTATAATGCTGTCTTCGGGAAGCTTCTTCATTTTCATTTATCAGTCCAAAAAGTTACGAAAAAACATCCTGTGATAGAGGAGAAGCAATATAATGGAAATACGAGTAAATGTGGATGCTTTTTCTGGAAGTTATTTATGAAATGGGAAAACAGCAGGGGGAAAAATTAAAAAATTCGTCATTGGAAAACGATCATTGGAAAAGACGAACTTAATCTAAAAAACGCTATTCGATCAGCATCCTTGAAGTCAAACACCTATTAAATCGTATCGCTCCGGAATTTCTTGAAGAACTTGAAGGGCTCGCGGAGGGAATGCGGTGGCCATTGTATGATGTTCTGCATGAATACAGCGGTTATCAAGGCAATAAAGTTCGTGCCGGCTGCAGCTCAGTCATGCAAAATGGGATGTATATCAGAAATTATGATTATTACCCTAAAACATATGAAGGACGTTTCGTATTCTTGAACCCAAAAGGACGATTCGCTACAGCGGGGTTTGCCCAAAGAGCAACCGGGCGCACGGATGGGATGAACAGCAGGGGATTTGCCGCCGGCTACCATTTTGTCAATCGAATAAAACCGGCGGACGGGCTGGTTTGTTCAACTATCTGTCGAATTCTCCTGGAACAATGCAGCTCTACTACTGAAGCAATTGCGCTTTTGAAGGAATTACCGCATCGTCATGCCTTTAATTATTCCTTGTATGACAGTCAAGGCCATGCGGCAGTTGTGGAGGCCTCAGCAAGAGGAACTGTTGTTCGAAAGACCAGGTCAAACTATTGTACCAATCACTTCATTTCAAATGAACTTTCCAAGGAAAACTGTCATTACTTAAAAGATTCTTATCGAAGAGAAAAGCGGCTTGCAGAAATTGATTGGTCCACGCATACGGAAGCCGCTGCATTTCAAAGATTTAACCATAGTACAGATGAAATATATTCCAATCAGTATAGTAATTGGTCCGGCACGATGCACACAGCGTTATATTCCACTGAAAAACAGATAATTCTTGTTGGAATCGGAGGAGATAGAACGCCAGTGGTGTTATATATAAAAAAGTGGGCTGAAGGCGAACGTATTTTTCTTTCAAAAATTAAAGGAAAGCTTGACACGACGATTTCAGTGCCTTTTAATTGGTGACATTGACAAAAATAGATGTATGCTCCTCTTCCTTTTGTAAGCGAAATTTCATAACATATAAAAAGGTGTAGGAAACTCTTTCGATAGATGTTACAATGTCTTAAAGCTTACCATCTGAATATTACGAAAGACGGGGTGCCGAATGAAAGCTTATCGCCGGAAATTTTTTTACGTGGGATCGAATCAGAAAATAATGGAACCTATGAGCATGGATCGAATTAGACAAGCAGGATTTGATATAACTATATTGCGAGATGATCTGCCATATATGATAAGTTTCAGCAGAGAGTGGCGAACATTCTTTGAAGATATGGCAAAAGATGTTCATCCATTATATCGGCCGTATATTGAGGAGGCTTCCTCATTCTTTGACAGCCAGGTAGAGCAGATGACGCTCTGCACCGCCCCGCATCATGATTCGAAAACCTATATTATCCCCTTGACGGATTTAGTTTCTGCTCTTATGCTCGCATATAATGCGTTTGATAAGGTGCTTGATGAATACGAAAGCATGCCGGCTCATTTTGAAACGGCTTTAAAGTATTATCGTCAGTTTATGCTGCGGGCCGATGCAGATAAAGCACAATTTATTTTAAATCATCTGCCTGACCTTCGACTCAGCGTAGAATAATCTTAATGCTTTGACCTATAATAAGAGGTCAAAGCATTTTTTGTTCGATAAGGTTAATTAACTTTATGGAAATGTCCTTCTCAGAGAGGCTGTTGTACACCCTAAAAAAATTGATGTGGGATTTTCTTCCCATGTTAAAGATTATTATTTACAATCATTCATTTGTTTGATAGAGTACAAATGTCCTTATATTCTGAGGGAGACAACGCTCTTTTTCGGAAAATTTTTAATAATTGGTGGTGCTGTGATGAATTTTTTATGGGGGATTATGGGGATTGCTTTTGTTCTGCTGTTAGCGTTTCTATTCTCTACGAGAAAAAAATCGCTCAGGTTCAGGACAATTCTAGGAGGATTAGGGTTTCAACTGCTTTTTGCGTTTATTGTTTTACAGTGGCCGTTAGGGAGAAAAGCGCTTGAGCAATTAACAATTGGTGTACAGAGTGTGATTGATAATGCAAATGAAGGAATTAATTTCCTATTCGGAGATCTATTGACATTAGAAGGAGTAGGGAGTGTATTTGCATTTCAGGTCCTGCCGATTATTATTTTCTTTTCCTCTTTGATCGCTGTTTTGTATTACATAGGTGTAATGCAATGGATAGTTAAAATTATTGGTGGATTTTTATCATTTGTTTTAGGAACTAGTAAAGCAGAATCGATGTCTGCTGCAGCGAATATTTTTGTCGGACAAACAGAAGCACCGCTGGTAGTCAGGCCATACTTGGCAAAGATGACAAAATCAGAGCTGTTTACTGTTATGACAGGTGGTCTTGCTTCCGTAGCAGGTTCTGTCCTTTTTGGATATGCCTCTCTTGGTATTCCATTGAATTACTTATTAGCCGCCAGCTTTATGGCTGCTCCTGCCGGCTTAATAATGGCAAAGATTATGATGCCGGAAACGGAAAAATCAGCGACGACAGATGAAATCAAAATCGAGAAGGATAAAGAATCGCAAAATGTGATCGACGCCGCAGCACGTGGTGCTTCTACCGGGTTACAGCTCGCATTGAATGTAGGGGCAATGCTTTTAGCATTTATTGCATTAATCGCTGTCATCAATTCCCTCTTTTCTCTTGTCGGCGGCTGGTTTGGGGTAGAGAATCTGTCACTAGAGATGATTTTAGGATTCGTTTTCGCACCAGTGGCCTTCATGATCGGAGTCCCATGGGCAGAGGCTCTGGCTGCGGGAAGCTATATCGGACAAAAGCTGGTAGTAAATGAATTTGTGGCATATGCGTCGTTTGCACCGGAAATTGACAATTTCACTGAAAAATCTCAGGTGGTTATAACATTCGCATTGTGTGGTTTCGCAAACCTTTCTTCCATGGCTATTATTCTTGGGGGGATCGGCGGGCTTGTACCAGAACGACGGGCAGAAATTGCCCAGCTTGGGCTGCGCGCTGTGTTGGCCGGAGCACTTGCTTCCTTGCTGAGTGCTGCGATCGCCGGTATGTTTGTTGGATAATATGAAACTTTCCCAAAGCCGTTCTTTCGGCTTTGGGATTTTACGTTTCCCTATCTATCCTGGTATGATGTGAAAGAGATTATTAAAGAGGACAGGAGGAATCAGCTGTTATGATTCACCAGAATTGGACAGAAACCGACGTAATAAAACAGTTAAAATGTCTGCATGCAGATGCAAAGAAATACAAAGTGGACCGTGTACTCACTCCTGGTAAAGTGTATGATGTGAAAAATGAAACGGATGAGTTTTATTTTATCATTGACAACACAGGTAAAATCGGAGGATTTAAAAAGGATTATTTTGAAGAAATTTAAAAGAAGGCTGGGGCGGTAACAGCCTAGTACTTTAATTGTAACTATATTAAAGTACAATGATTATAAGGGCGGGTCGTACAAAAATACATTCTCCTGCACTTTAGAAATATAAACTTTTGTAAGTATCAAGTTTAAGAAAAACCAGGCTTGCTGCCATTTACTTGGCGACCAGCCTGGTTTTTCTTTACTGTTTATGACCACCCTCGTTTTTTATCTTTCCATGACAGGGGAAAGGGAATGGAATTCAAAGTCCGGCTTAAATCCCAGCTTTTCCTGCGGCATGCCTTTTCGGTTTATCCAGGTGGATTGGAATCCAAAGCTTTTTGCACCTGTAATATCCCAGCCATTTGAGGATAGAAACATAATTTCTTCTCTTTGTAACCCGGTTTTCTCTAAAATAAGGCTGTATGCGGCAGGAGAAGTTTTATACTGCTTGACTTGATCCACACTAAGAATGGCATCAAAAAGCGTGTTAATACCTGCCTGTTCAAGTAAAGGAAGCAGCATTTCTTCTGTTCCATTGCTTAATACCAACAGCTGCTTATTTTTATCCTTTAAGGATTTTAAAACATCTGCAGATTCATTAAATAAAGATAATTGACGGTAAGCTCTCAATAGATCCGTGACAGCCTCTGGAGATGCATTTTCCCCGTTCGCTTCTGCGGCATAACATAAAGACTCCTCTGTTACGAAATCAAATGGCTGATAGCGGCCCATCATTTGTCGAAGAAAAGTATACTCAATCTGCTTTTCTCTCCACAATTGGCTGATACTTTCTCCTTTACCGGGAAACCATTTTTCGCAGGTCGCTGAAACTGAATGAACATCAAATAAGGTTCCATATACATCAAATACATACGCTTTCGGCTTCAAAATCATGACCTCCCTATTGTATGTGGAAATCTATACCCTGCACCGCTGCAGGTTAAGCATGCACAGATGAAGCGTGGAGATGGCGTTTGATAAATAATAGTGAATCTTCTGCAATCATAGGAAGATCATGATCCATTGTCGCCACATGGTAGGAATTAGGCAGCGATTGCAGGGATTTATGCTGAGATTGGATGCAGCGGTAGATATAGGAAGCATTATCAGGTGGTACTACATGATCTATCACAGAGTGAAATATTTGCGCTGGACAACGAACATGCGGTAAAAATTTATTAACGATGTTGGTGAGAGTTACCAGTTCGGAAACTGAGATAAGAGGGATGCGAGAATACGTAATTTCATGAACCCCTTCTTTTTTTATATCAGGCTTGTCGTCTGTAATATAAGTTTCAGTAGATTTTTTTATCATCTCTTCCATAAAGGGAATGTCAATGGCAGGATTAATTAATACAATGCCGGAAATATTTTTATATTTACTTGCGAGAGCAAGAGTCAATGTGCCTCCCATGGACTGACCGACTACAAATATCCTTTTGCAGCGTTTTTGTAGATATATATACGCTTCTTCTATATCCTCCAGCCACTCCTTGTGGGAAGTCTTTCTCAGATCTTCAGGGTCAGTACCGTGACCACTCAATAACGGCGCGTAAACAGTAAAACCACCCTCTGCAAATAAGCAGGCAAGCTCTAATACACTTTGCGGAGTTCCAATAAATCCATGAGAGATTAGAATGCCGATGTCATTACCATGATGAAAATACGGTTCTGCTCCTTTAATGATTGGAAATTTACTCAATTAATCGTCCTCCACACCTAATATATACTAAACATATTAACTTACTTGGTTTTATTTTAGAGAATGCTGTTATTGAAGTCAATTGATTTTCAAAAAAATATTCGTGGTAATTTTCAAAAAACTTGTTGATTTTTAGGAAATCTCATTATATAATCAAAATGTGAAAACGATTTCAACCAGGAGGGAGGAAGTTGAAAACGTTCTTTTTTTTATCATCATTGAAAACGATTTCAGGGAGGGTTAATGAATGAAGTGGTACAAAACATTAGCAATGGGGACGGCAGTAGCATCTATGACTTTTATCGCAGCATGTGGAGGTAATTCGGACGAAGAGAATGATACTTCCGGAGAAGATGCAGATACAGAAGAGACAGAAAACGGCGAAGAAGGAGCCTCCGGCGATGGAGAAGAAGTTACGATTACATTCGCAAGAGGCTATGATGCTACAGGGAGCGACGCCCAGCTGATTGAGAAATTTGAAGAAGAAAACCCAAATATTAAAGTGAATTATCAGGAAATGCCGGCAGATACTGGTCAGCAGCATGACCAATATGTAACAGCGTTCAGTTCCGGAAGTACAGAAATTGATGTATTTGATGCAGATGTAATCTGGCCGGCAGAATTCGGTGCTGCAGGCTATGCGATGGAATTAGACAGATTTATCGAAGCAGACGGAATTGATTTGGATGAATATTTTCCTAGTACAGTTGAAGCAGGCCAAGTAGGAGGCAAGCAGTACGCCCTGCCTAAATTTACAGATGCAGGACTTCTTTATTACAGAAGTGATATTGTAGACGAGCCGCCATCCACTTGGGACGAGCTAATTGAGATGGCTGGTGAATATCAAGGAGAAGAAGGTACTGAGTACGGTTACTTAATGCAGGCCAATCAATATGAAGGAATGGTTGTAAACGCAACTGAATTCATTGGTGCATATGGTGGACAAGTTATTGATGAAAACGGCGACGTGGTCATTAACAGTGAAGAGTCCATAGCTGGTCTGGAAAAAATGGCAGAGATCGTAAATGCCGAATTTGTTCCTAATGATATTTTAAGTTTCCAGGAAACAGAAACGGCAAATTCATATATTCAAGGCTCTTCTGTTTTCGCTAGGAACTGGCCTTACATGCAGGCAATGACTAGTGATGAAGAGGAATCTGATGTCGTAGATAATGTAGAATTTACAACACTTCCTGAAGGAGATGCTGGTTCCGCTGCAGGTCTGGGCGGCTGGATGGCTATGATTAGTGCAAATACTGAGCATCCGGAAGAGTCGTGGGAATTTGTGAAGTTTATGTCAAGCGAGGAAAGTCAAAAGTTTACAGCTACTGAGGGCGGAAGAGCACCGACACGAGAAGCACTGTACGATGATGAAGAGGTAAAAGAAGCTTCACCTATTTTTGCGAATGAAGACTTTGTTGAAACACTTCAAAATGCAGTGCCGCGTCCTGTCTCCCCGATCTATCCGGAGATTTCCGATATTATGCAGGTGGAAATTTCGAAGGTTTTGAGCGGTGACATCTCTGCTGAAGAAGCGGTACAGAATATGGAAGAAGATATGAACGCTGCAATGGAAGACTAAAAGCAATGGGGGAGGAAAAATTCCTCCCTTTTTATCTTCAAAATTTTAAAAATATACCAGTAAGCGCAGAGGGTGATATACATGAAAAGACGCAGAGGCAGCGGGCTGTCAGAGACACAATTAGGATATTTAATGGTAATGCCGGCATTATTGCTCGTTATACTCATTACCATATGGCCGGTAATGCTTTCCTTTCATAACAGTTTGTTTGACTACCGCCTGAATGATCCGACACGCTCTGAGAAAATAACATCTTCAAACATACTAATGGAATCATATGCTGATAATCATTACTACCTTGAAGGAGCTATTGATAATGCGGCAAGCTCCACGGAAAATGAAGAAGCTGCAGCGGAGGTCGAACAATTTGCCGAGCAGTATAACAGTTATCATGAGGAATTAATGAGCTTTGACGGGGTAGAAGAGACATTTACCACCGTGGAAGAAATGCTGGCGGGTTTCGAAAACATAAATGATAATGAACTCGAATATGTCGAAGTGGATAATGAATTTGCTGAAGAATATAAAGCTTTTCTTGAAGATTCTGCTGAAAGCCTCGGCACATATGTAGAAGAAGGAAATGAAGATGGGCTGGAAAATCTGCAAAGTTATGTGAATTCATCAGCAAACTCAATCCTTGAATCAAACTTCGTTGGATTTGAAAACTACATCGATTATTTTCAAGACAGCAGGATGTGGGCGTCAATGTCCAACACCATGATTTTTACAGTGGCTTCTGTGTTTTTTGAACTTGTTATCGGCTTAATGGTAGCCTTATTGATTAATCGAAGCTTTAAGGGACGTGGTCTTGTCCGGGCGTCTGTCCTTATCCCGTGGGCGATTCCGACAGCTGTATCCGCTATGATGTGGAGCTATCTATATGATGGACAATCAGGCATAATTGCCCACTATTTTGAACAACTCGGATTTATCAGTGACACTTCCCAGCTGCTTTCTACAGGCGGGGGAGCAATGTTCTCGATTATCTTTGCAGATGTCTGGAAAACAACTCCTTATATGGCACTGCTGCTGCTTGCCGGTCTGCAGACCATTCCAAGCGATATGTACGAAGCAGCCCAGGTAGATGGAGCTAACCGCTGGCAGCAGTTTCTCAAGGTTACGCTGCCGTTGTTAAAATCTGCAATTCTTGTTGCATTACTATTCCGTACGCTCGATGCTTTCCGTGTATTTGACCTGATTTATGTATTAACCGGCGGGGGCCCGGCAAACTCTACGGAGTCTATATCCGTCTATGCCTATAAAGTATTATTTGCCCAGCAGAACTTTGGGGAAGGGTCCACCTTATCCGTTATTGTATTTCTGACGATTGCTTTATTAAGTGTATTATTTATCAAATTAATCGGATCTGACTTGTTTGATAGTCGGACACCAAGAAAATAGGAGGGGAAACAATGCAAAAGAAAGCAGGGAAAACATTTTATATCGGACTGAGTATCTTTGTATTTCTGGTCATGTTCCCTTTCATTTGGGTGTTCTTGACTTCCATCAAGCCGCCGGGGGAAATTCTTAACTTTAATTGGTTTACCACAAATCCGAATCTCGATTTCTATGTTTCAGCATTGGAAACAAGACCTTTGTTACTATATATTTGGAACAGTGTTGCGATTTCTGGATTGACGACCATAATTGCCATCGTCTTCGCATCACTTGCTGCTTATGCAGTAACACGGCTCCCGATACGTTTTAAAGGACTGATTCTCGGCACTGTGCTTGCGGCGTCGATGTTTCCGCAGATTGCGATTATTTCTCCTATATACAACATCATTACGAGTCTGGGACTTCGCAACAGTTACACCGGACTGGTAATTCCTTACATTACCATCAGCCTTCCGCTGGCTATTTGGATATTGTCTACTTTTTTTCAAAAGATCCCTTATGCTCTAGAGGATTCTGCTAAAATTGACGGGGCCACCCCATTTCAGACGTTCCGGAAAATTATATTTCCTTTAGCTGCACCAGGGGTGTTTACAACAGCCATTCTCGTATTTATTGCTGCCTGGAACGAGTACTTGTTTGCACTTACAATTAACTCTCAGGATTCGATGAGAACCGTACCGGTCGGTATCTCTCTTTATCAAAGCCAATATACAGTTCCGTGGGGAGATATAACGGCGGCAACAGTAATGGTTACTATACCAATTGTTATCGTGGTTCTATTTTTCCAGCGGAGAATCGTGGCAGGTTTAACATCCGGTTCAGTAAAAGAATAGCAGATCAAATTATCCTTTAGTAGAAAAATAGGTGATAGAAATGAAAAAATTACGTATAGGGCTTATTGGAGTCGGCGGTATTGCTACTCAGCGCCATCTTCCTGTCCTGAAACAATTACATGAGATTGCAGGCGTGGAAGCAGTATATGATATGAATCAAGCTGCAGCAAAGCATGCTGCAGAGGCGTTTCAAATTCAGCATAGGTGTGAAGAGGTTTCTGAAATTTGGGAGCACATTGATGCATTGTATATATGTACGCCAAACTCTTCACACAAGGAATTAGCCATTCAAGCATTGGAAAACGGGAAACATGTATTTTGTGAAAAACCGATGGCAATGAGTGCAGCGGAGTGTGAAGAAATGACCGCTGCTTCGGAAAAGGCAGGAAAGATATTAATGATTGGTTATCATTACCGCTTCATGGAAGAAGTGCAGACTGCGAAGCGGATGATCGAAAATGGGGAGATAGGAGAACCATTTGTTATCCGAGCGCAGGCACTTCGGCGCAGAAAAGTCCCAGGCTGGGGAGTTTTTATCCAGAAGCATCTTCAAGGCGGAGGCTGCTTGATTGACTATGGCTGCCACTTTATTGATCTCGCTATGTATCTGCTTGATTTTCCAGGTGTTTCAGATGTACATGGGCAGGCATATACAAAAGTCAGTCGTAGTCCAGAGCAGGTGAATGAATGGGGGGCCTACAATCCGGACGACATGGATGTAGAAGACCATGTTACTGCTTATATTCGTTTCTCAGACACGACTACGATGCTTTTTGAAACATCCTGGGCAGCAAATATAGAAGATGATAAAGAGTCCCTTAGTATTTCAGGCACTGCCGGCGGTATTGATCTTTTTCCACTCCGGCTCAATCAGACGAAATATGGGGCGATGTTGAACCAGACGGCGGCGTGGACCGGCACTGGCAAGGAGCCTGGTTATTATCAGGCCAGCAACTTTATACAGAGCTGTCTTGGAAAGGAGACACCGGTTATCACCCCAAAGCAGGCATGGGCAGTTTCTGAAGTTATTGATGCCATTTACGCCGATACAAAAGAATAGTATTTTTCATTTTAATTTAAACAAGCTAATAAGGGTGAGGGGCGCTGATAAATGCCGACAATTAAAGATGTCGCAAAAGAGTCCGGGTATTCTCTTTCTACTGTATCAAGGGTTATAAATAATCATCCCTATGTTACGGAAGAAAAACGGCAAAAAGTCTATGCTGCAATGAAAAAACTCGGTTATGTACCAAACTCAGTAGCACAAAAATTGAGGAAAAATAAAGTTGAAACCATTGCGATCATTATTTCGAGAATCATTAACCCCTTCTTCAGCATGCTTGTAGATGAAATGGAAAAAGCAGCTTATGAACATGGTTATCAGTTGATTCTGTGCAACACCCGTCAGGATAAAGAAAGAGAAATAAAATATCTAAATTTATTAAAAACCAAACAAATTGACGGGATTATTCTAGCCTCCATGGAAAATGAATGGAAGACAATTGAACCATATATGGCCTACGGACCGATTGTGCTCTGCAATGAATACAGGGATGATGCCAGTGCACCGATGGTAAAGCTTGATCAGATAGATGCATGCTACAAAGCGACTAAGCATTTGATTGAACTTGGCCATAAAAAAATTGCATTCTGTGGAGGCAATGATGAAATCCCACTTTCTCTGGATCGAAAGAAAGGATTCTTAGAAGCAATTAAGGAAGCAGATATTAATTTGCCACACTATTGGTTTTTTGAACATGCGTATGGAATAGATGATGGGAAAAGAATAGTAAAAGAAATTCATGATCTTCAAGATAAACCGACGGCAATATTCACGTGTGCAGATGAAGTTGCAGCCGGGTTTATCCGCCAGGCTAAAATATTAGGTTATCGGATTCCAGAGGATTTTGCAGTAGTAGGTTTTGATGATCAACCTCTTGCTGACCTAATATCTCCAGGTCTGACCACGGTATATCAGCCGATACGAATCATGGTTGAAAAAACTATGGAAATAATGTTAGATATGACTGAGAAAGGTATTGATTGTGAAGGCAGAGTTGAATTAATTCCAAATCGACTTATTATTCGTGGTTCAACTTCCAATAAAAAACTAGCTCTTCCCGAAGATTAGCATTATAATTGAAGAAAAGAGAAAAAGGTTGATGTGCTGCATGAATACGTTGTACCGAATTACGAGACTTTTTAAGGATCGGGAAGAGACTTCCGATCATGCAAAAATGCCTGAATTAAAAACAAGATATTATCAATCGATGTTTAATGCTGTGTTCCGAAAAGCTTCCTCTCTTGCCAATGATACTTCAATTATAACAAGGATTATACGTACAGATAAGGAGCGTGGGGAAATACTCGCAGAGGCTAAATATAGGAATCATACGTTTGACGTAGTATTAACTATGATACCTATAGAACCAACTGTCACGACTTTTGATATTCTTTGCACCATAAAAAATAGAAAAGCTGATCTTGGGAAGAATTATACGGTTATCACGGCAATATTAAAGGAAATGGATCAAAAATTTCCATCTTCTAAATAAGGGAAAGTTTGGAAAAACAGGACAGGCCTACGCTTGTCTTGTTTTAATTTAATGCTTTTTCAGCGATTTCCTTTTTTGCTTCTCCTCTACTGATATATTTATTTCTGCGCCGACCAATACAGAAAATGCTGTTAAGTAAAACCAGATCATTAATACGATAATGTTTCCTAAGCTGCCGTAGATGACAGAATAGTCATTGTTTTCAACATACACTGAAAAACCTAGAGACCCTGCATGCCACAATATTAAAGCGAATATTGTGCCCGGGATAACCTGGTGCATTCTTATTTTTTTATTCGGCACAGAAATGTAAACAAACATCAGCACGAATCCAATGACAACAAAGCTTATTATCCACCGTACCCATCCCCAAAATACCATAAAGGATTCATCATACTCAGTCAATCTAAACAAAAACGCACCTGCCGGCCTTCCGTAAATAGGAAGAAGCAGTGAAATAAGAATCGCAAAAATGAAAGTAAGCATGAGACCGCTGCCGATTACTAACATGTGATGAAAGCGCGGTACAGGCAGTCTGTAAGCATGATTAATAGCCCGGATCATGGCAAATGTTCCAATCAGTGAAAGCCAGATGGTCGCAATCGTACTGAAAGATAAAGCATCAAAGCGCTGAACGTCGATGATTGTATTAATGTTAAAAGTTAAAATTTCCATCGTTCCCGGTGGCACATAAGGTGTCAAGAGACGCAGCACATCATTGCTCGAAATCGGAAAAAAGCTCATCATACTCAGGATTGAAATGAATAATGGAAACATCGCAAGCAGAAAGTAATAGGCAAGCTGGGCAGAAACATCAATAATCTTGTCTTCGCGGACCCTTTTCGTGAAAGTAATCAGTTCATGAAGGTTCATAATGGATCCCCTTTATTTCATTATCATACTTGCTAAGTCTTATTATATAGTATAGTTGAAGAAATGCTTATTTATTTCCATTTTGAAGGAGAGGCCGGCATGTCCAAAAAGCATAAAGATGGTCTTGAGGAATTGTATGACGAAAAATATGAAGAATTAACTAGAGAAGAATTTAATGAAGCACTGGAAGAGGAGAAATCCTCTCCTCAAAAGAAGAAAAACAAGAAAAAGAAACGTTGGTCCATTCGTTTGGTTGCCTTCATTCTTGCAGGTATGCTTATATTTCAAATGGCAGCTATGTTGTTTGAGACGTTCACCGTTGATGCGATGCGTTTTCTACAAACCTCGTACCGGCTCTCCCAGGATGATTCAGTTCAGGAGTGGAAAGAGTCCGTGGTCACTGTTCAGGCAGAGGGACCAGAAGGAAGCTCGAAAGGAACCGGATTTGTAATTGATGAAGATGGATATATTTTAACTAATCATCATGTTATTGAAGATACAAAAACTATCGGAGTTAATTTTGGCGGCGGTGATGTACTTGAAGGAAAACTGCAAAAAAGCGATAAAGAAAAGGATCTTGCCCTTATTCAAATCGAAAGAGAAGAACTCAAGCCGCTGCATTTTTCAGAAGAAACGCCTCAAGCAGAAGAGCATATCTACGTAATTGGAAATCCATTGTCTTTTACGAAGATAGCAAATGAAGGACGTACGCTGACCGCTGAACAAACCGAAGAAGACGCGCTGGGTATTTCAGCACCGATTTATAGAGGGAATAGCGGAAGCCCTGTACTTAATGAAAATGGAGAAACGGTAGGAGTTGTATACGCCAAAAAAACTACTTCCAGTTCAGAACAGACAACGATCGGTATGGCAGTGCCTCTGTCAGAAATAAAATCTTTCTTACAAGAAGAAAACCGCTGAACCCATTTCCAGGTTCCAGCGGTTTTTTGATCGGCCATTAATTTTTTTGAAGTTTTACTTCTTCAATATATTCGTCATACCCCATTTGTTTATCAATAAATCCGTCCTCTTTGAATTCAATGATGCGATTTGCGATTGTTTGAATGAATTCATGGTCATGGGAAGCAAACAATATTGAACCATTAAAATCAATTAACCCTTTATTTAAGGCAGTAATGGATTCAAGATCCAGGTGGTTGGTCGGTTCATCAAGAATAAGAACATTTGCACCGGAGAGCATCATCTTCGAAAGCATACAGCGGACTTTTTCACCGCCGGATAATACATTCGCTTTTTTAAACACTTCTTCTCCTGAAAACAGCATTCGGCCGAGAAAACCGCGGATAAAGGTTTCAGTCTGGTCCGCCGGTGAATATTGACGCAGCCACTCCACTAAATTCATATCCACGCCTTCAAAGTAAGGTGAGTTATCTTTTGGGAAGTACGCCTGAGTGGTAGTTAATCCCCATTTATACGTGCCGCTGTCCGGCTCCATTTCTCCTGCCAGAATTTTAAATAACGTAGTCTTTGCAATTTCGTGGTCCCCAACAAACGCCACTTTGTCTTTACTGTTTAGGGTAAAGCTTACATTATCAAGTACATTTACGCCGTCTATGGTTTTGGTCAGCCCTTCAACTGTCAGCAGATCATTTCCAAGCTCACGTTCCGGTTTAAATTGAACGAAAGGATATCTGCGGGAAGAAGGCTTAATGTCATCAAGTGAAATTTTATCAAGCGTCTTTTTTCGTGAAGTTGCCTGTTTTGATTTTGAGGCATTTGCACTGAAACGGGCAATAAATTCCTTCAGTTCTTTAATTTGTTCTTCTTTTTTGCGATTTTGTTCTTTAGCCATTTTTTGTGCAAGTTGACTTGATTCATACCAGAAATCATAATTACCAACATACAATTCAATTTTGCCGAAATCAAGGTCAGCGATATGGGTGCACACCTTGTTCAGAAAATGACGATCGTGTGATACTACTATCACAGTGTTCTCAAAATTAATCAGAAACTCTTCTAGCCATTGTACAGCTGCAATATCAAGGTGGTTAGTCGGCTCATCCATAAGAAGTACATCTGGTGATCCAAAGAGCGCCTGTGCAAGCAGTACCTTTACTTTTTCAGAGCCTGTCAATTCGGCCATCTTTTTATCATGAAGCTCTTCTTTGACACCAAGTCCTCGCAGGAGCTGCCCGGCTTCTGTTTCGGCTTCGTAACCATTCATTTCCGCAAATTCACCTTCAAGCTCTGCAGCTTTCATTCCATCTTCATCAGAAAAATCCGGCTTCATATAAATAGCATCCTTTTCCTGCATTACTTCATAAAGACGGCTGTAGCCCATAATGACTACATCGATGACACGGAACTCCTCGTATTCAAAGTGATCCTGTTTTAAGACGGCCATGCGTTGTCCTTTGCCTACATGGACATTTCCTGTCTGTGACTCAATTTCCCCGGATAATATCTTAAGAAAAGTAGATTTGCCGGCACCGTTTGCACCAATTAATCCATAGCAGTTACCTGGGGTAAACTTAATATTTACTTCTTCAAAAAGCTTCTTATCTCCATAGCGGAGTCCTATATTTTCGCAATTTATCATTTTCATTCATCCTTTATAGTAAGCTACCACGTCATCATAACATAAAAGCAGAAGACATTTCGACGAATCAGGCGGAATCAAAGTAATATTATAAGCCAAACGTTAATTTTGACAAATTCAGTAAGGAGTCTTAAACTTATAAAGGTCCTGAAGAACTCATTAGTTCTATCGTGACCACTTAGTCACTACTTTCATATAAAGGAGCAGCTGTAGATGGTAAAAAAAGAAATGATATTGGATCAGGCAATGAATTTATTTCTTCAAAAAGGATATTTCCCAACTTCCGTACAGGAAATCGCCACGTCCTGCGGAATGTCCAAGGGATCTATTTACAAGCTGTTTTCTTCAAAAGAGGACATATTAAAGCATGTGGTGGAAAGAAACTATGCTTTAATGCTGGAAAGTGCAGAAAAAGTAGACTTGGACCATGTTTTATCACCTAGAGAACGTTTTAAGAAAAAAATTGTGCTTGAAATGACGGGGCTAAATGAAAACCGGGAATTTTTTCTCCTGTTATATAGACTGCACTCCCTTAAAGAGAGTGAGAAAATTGTGCCTTTAATGAAAAAGACAAAAGCCGTTCTTGTAAACTGGCATAAGAGATGTCTGCTTGATGCTTTCAGTGAACATGCCATTAAAAACTCAGTTTGGGACCTTGTTTTATTATTTCAAGGAACGATGAGGGAATATATGCTATTGATGACTGAAGAAAAAATAGATATTGCGCCTGAAGAAGCAGCGGAAAAAATCATATATTTACTGGAAATTATTATTGAGCACCAGGAGGCAAGTATACCGCTGGTTACCGACTCTATGATGGAGAAATTCACAAAGCTTGCGAAAAGAAGCACAGAGAAAACCCAAGAAGAGAAAACAGCAGAAATGTTTCGATCAATTGAAAAAGCTATTGATCATTCGTCACTATCAATGAAAGAAAAATCAGAGCTTCAGGAAATGAAAACCCATCTTCATGAAGAGCTGCATGCAGCTGAAGCACGTCCAGCTGTAGCGAAAGCGCTGACCTCATACTTAAATGAGAGACTGGGATTAAATTTAACTTAATTCCATTCATAAACTAATAATCTTTCAAACCTTTGAGAAGTAGGCGATAACATTATGGAAGAAACAAATTCAGCACCATCCATAAAAAAAGTACCAATCATGACGGTTTTAATTATGGGAGCGTTTGTTGCGATATTAAATCAAACCTTACTTGCAACCGCCTTGCCTCCGATAATGCGTGATTTATCCATTTCGGCTAATACAGCTCAGTGGCTGACTACCATTTTTATGTTAATAAATGGAATAATGATCCCGATTACAGCTTTTTTAATAGAATCTTTTACAACGAGAAGGCTGTTTTTATCTGCTATCAGCATCTTTGCTGCTGGAACATTAATCTGTGCGGTTTCCCCTAATTTCACTATACTAATGGCAGGTCGAATCATACAGGCAGCAGGAGCCGGGATAATGCTTCCATTAATGCAGACAGTAATTCTGCTCATTTTTCCGGTTGAAAAACGTGGAACGGCTATGGGAATATTCGGACTCGTCATATCTTTTGCGCCAGCAATTGGGCCCACATTATCTGGTGTAATGGTGGATCATTTTCACTGGAGGACTTTATTTTATATTGTTTTTCCAATTGCTGTTATTGACATAATCTTAGGCTATTTTATATTAAAAAATGTAACGGAGCGCACCTTTCCAAAAGTAGACATTGCTTCCATTATCCTTTCTACTTTTGGATTTGGAGGGATCCTGTATGGATTCAGTTCGGCCGGAAGCAATGGGTGGAACAGCGTTGTAGTAACGGCTCCTCTGGCAATCGGGGTTTTTTCCCTAATAATATTTTTCATAAGACAGCTAAGGCTCAAACAGCCGATCTTAAAGATCAGAGTGTTTAAATATAAAATTTTCACCTTAACAACTATAATCGGTATGCTTGTCTTTATGGCATTAATCGGAGCGACTACAGTACTTCCTATTTATATGCAGGATATGAGAAATTTTTCGGCGACTGAGTCAGGATTAATGATGATGCCGGGAGCTATACTGATGGGTATCATGTCTCCCATTACAGGTAGAATTTTTGATAAAATTGGAGCAAGGTGGCTGGCTCTGACAGGCTTTGGTCTTATTATGCTGTCCAATTTCATGTATACGATCCTGACACCGGAAACATCTTTTGGATATTTAACCTTTGTTTACACCTTTCGAATGCTCGGTGTTGCTATGGTGATGATGCCTGTGACAACAGCTGGTCTAAATGAATTGCCACGACGATTAATACCGCACGGAACAGCAGTTAATAATACGATGAGACAAGTATCCGGATCGATTGGCACCGCACTGCTCGTTTCAGTGATGACGATGGCCGCCGCAGGGATGGGCTCTGATGTAGACACAGAAATATTGATTCGAGGCGTAAATACTGCTTTTTGGGTGGCTAGTGTCTTGGCTCTCATTGGATTTGTATTATGTTTTTTTATAACAAAAACCTCGCCGGAGGAAGAAAACGAAACTCCTGTACGTTCAAATACATCTGCTCAATCTAAATAAAATCATGCCTATCCTTCAATGCAGGGAAGCAGTTCTTTTCATGTGGAAAGAGTGTATGTATACTAATGATAAAACTAGAGAGGAGCGTTTGATTTGACCAAAGGATTAATGGGCAAAAAAATAGCTATTGCCGGATCTCGAAAAACCGAAGAAATTACTGCTCTTATTGAACGCCAGGGTGGAGAAGCCTTACTCCGGCCTCTGCAGGGCACTACTTTTTCACGGGAGAAAGAGCTCGCTCCTGCAATAACAAAAATGATCGAAGACAAACCTGATTGGATTATATTAACGACAGGGATGGGCACAGAAAAATTGATACAAACCGCAGAGGCCGCTCATTTAAAAACAGAATTCCTTGACCTCTTACGCAGCTCAAAGATTGCAGCACGAGGATATAAAACAATCAATACATTGAAAAAACTTCATATATCAATTGATGCAGAAGATGATGACGGTACCACTGCCGGTTTGGTAAATGCCTTAAATGCGGTCGATTTTAGTAATGCTCTCGTGTATATTCAACTGCACGGGATCCCTTCTCCAGTTCTGAAAGGATTTTTTTCAGAACAGGGGGCGTCAGTTGAGGAGATTCTACCCTACAAGCATACCCCTCCTGAACCGGAAGTTCCCGCAAAGCTTATGGAGGAAATTTTCGGAGGGTTCGTGGATGGTGTGTGTTTTACCACTCAGCTGCAGGTACATTCATTATTTTCGTTTGCGAAGGCAGAAAATAAGAACGTGGAATTGAAAGATTTATTTCAGAGCAATGTATTAGCTGCTTCAGTAGGTAAAGTTACGACGGAGGCACTTTATGAAAATGGTGTAACGCGGGTTGTAGCTCCAGAGCATGAGCGCATGGGGGCGATGATTATGGAGCTTTCAAGGTATGCAGCAGAAATGAAGGAATAATCAATATGTCTAAGAAAGATTATCATTGCTGTGCCACCTGTATCTGGTTTGAAACCAAAAAACCACAGGGGAAGAAAGCATATCACTCATGTATCAGGCTCGGCTTTGAAACAAAATCACATTACAAATTCAACTGCTGGGAGCCAAGAGACTCCATAAAGAAAAAAATGAAATACCAGTAAGAGGCTGGGACAAATGTAAATTATTTATTGCAAAATCCAGACGTTTCTATTGAAACTGTCTGGATTGTTTGTTAAAAATGAAGTTTTCATAATTGCTCCGTCAAAACGCTTCGCTTTCCGCGGGCACGGCTCAAGCCATAGGCAGAAAGAATACTGCCTGTGGAGTCTTGAGACTCGTGCTGTTCCGCGACGCACCGGACGTGCTAGTGTCGATGTTGGCCACGTCCTGTGCGTCGTGGGATAAGCTATATATATGATTACGCCTCTACACACATAAGAGATGGTTGATTAGAGTGGAGCAAACGAGACGCCTGCGGGAAAAGCATCGGCTGAAAATCCCTCAGGCAGCGTATAGCGGCCGAGGAGGCTGAGACCAAGCCCATGGCGTTCGCATGAAGCGAAAGTCGAATGGTATTGATAAAATATCTTTTAATATTCGTAAATATTGTTGTGAAATTTACTTTTAAAATTTATTCAAGTATAAAAGGAAGTGAAAAACAAAGAATTTTCGCTGTTTGACTTGGCGAGAGAATAAGTTTTTCTTTAGTACAGACAGGGTATGGCATTGAAAGAATCAGGAAAATTCTAAATATTTATTACATTTTGACAAATGGTGATGGAGTGGAGAAAAGCATATCAATATAAATAAGGAGGGATCGTATGAACAACGCAGTTGTGTACAAAGGAGCAGGGAAGGTGGAAGTAGAAGACATTAGTTACCCGGAACTTATTTTAAGAGACGGACCAGGGGTTCCTGCATCGAATGTGAATCGAAAGTGCGAACACGGCGTGATCCTTAAAGTAGTGACCACAAACATTTGCGGCAGCGATCAGCATATGGTAAGAGGGAGGACCACGGCTCCTGATAGTGCTGGGACATGAAATCACAGGAGAAGTAATTGAATGCGGCAGAGACGTTGAATTTATACAAAAAGGGGATATTGTATCTGTTCCTTTTAATATAGCCTGCGGCCGCTGTCAAATGTGCCGGGAAAGGAAGACGCATATTTGTGAAACTGTAAATCCGGAACGTCCGGGTGCAGCCTACGGCTATGTTGATATGGGAGGCTGGGTAGGAGGACAGTCAGAGTATGTGATGGTCCCATATGCTGACTTTCAATTATTGAAATTTCCGGATAAAGATCTTGCTATGGAAAAAATTCTCGATTTGACGATGCTTTCAGATATTTTCCCTACCGGATTTCATGGAGCTTATACCGCGGGTGTGCAGACTGGCTCCACCGTTTATGTCGCGGGGGCCGGCCCAGTAGGCCTTGCGGCAGCTCATTCAGCTCAGTTGCTTGGAGCGTCCACAGTTATTGTAGGTGATTTGAATGAAGAAAGATTGCAGCAGGCTGAAAGCTTTGGCTGTGAAACGGTTAACGTAAAACAACATGATAATCTGGGCGAGCAGATCGACCAAATCTTGGGAGAGCCTGTGGTAGACAGTGCCGTCGATGCAGTTGGATTTGAAGCATCAGGGCACGGCGAAGGCGCGGGAGAAGCGCCAGCCACCGTGTTAAACACAATTATGGATGTAACTAAAGCAGGAGGCAGGCTGGGTATCCCCGGGTTATACGTAACAGAAGACCCTGGAGCAGTAGAAGAAGAAGCAAAAGTAGTTCATTAAAAATTCGATTTGGTTTAGGTTGGGCAAAGGCCCATACATTCGTAACCGGTCAAACCCCTGCTATGCAGTATAATCTCGGTTTAATGAAATCAATATTATCCGGGAAAGCCCAAATTGCAAAAGCTGTTAATGCCACCTTAATTTCTTTGGAGGAAGCTCCAAATGGATATCAGGATTTTGATAAAGGAGCTGCCAAGAAATTTGTGATCGATCCGCACAGTTCTGTGCGCTGACACAAAAAATGTAATCGTTAGTCTCAAAAGCCCTCTAATAATCATGAGCTGGGATCTTTTAGATCCCGGCTCATTTTCTATGTATTATAAAATTCCAGCTTTCACAAAATTAATTGGCAAAGTATTAAGCTTTTTTCTGATATTCCCTTTTCAAGTTTTCCTAACAGTATATGTAATGAGTCTTTTGAACTGTATTTGACTTATTGTTTTCAAACTTTTTTCATATATAACTAGATTTTTGACCTATTATTCGGTAAAATTTTTAGTATATATTACATATTATTAACAATAATTCCACTATTGCAAGGAGGAGACTGTGAAAAAAATACCACTAATCTGTATAGCTGCTCTGTTACTAATAACGGCCCCCAACATTGGATATGCTGAGAATGAAGATGATTACAGCGGGGACGAACGGGTAAATCGGACTTCATTTATTGATGTTCCCGGGGACTATTGGAGTGCAGACTCCATTGAATTAATGAGGACAAAAGAAATATTTAATGGATATGATGACGGGACATTTAAACCATTAAACGATGTTACTTGGATGCAGACGATTATTACTGCAGTCCGGATGCTGGATTTGGAAGATAGAGCATTCGCAGTAGATCCATCTGTAAGTATCAATATGCCGGGTGCTGGCAGCTACTTTTACAGTGACAGAAATGACTGGGCTAAAGGATATGTTGCCGTCGCACTCGAAGAAGGAATAGTCAAAGAAAATGAATACGTTGGTGGAAATGCTTCTGCTGAACGTATGTGGGTGACAAAGGTACTGGTCCGGGCTTTAAACCTGGAGAGAGAGGCACTTTCAACCAATGAAAGCACCACTTTTACAGATGATTCAGAAATTATTGAGGAGGAGCGCGGATATGCAGCTGTTGCGAATAAGTATGGAATCGTCACCGGTAAAAAAGACGGGAGTTTTCAGCCTGATGCTCATATTACAAGAGCTCAGATGGCTACTGTTATGGATCGTGCCCATCAAAAGTATACTGAATGGAATGATCCAGAAAATGCCTTCACAACAAATATCTTATCAAAAGATGCGGGAGCACTCGTCGATAAAGTTATTAAAACAGGTGAAAGCTATCAGGGGGCTCCTTATTTATTTGGTGCAGACCCTGGGCAAACGGAAGAATTCGATTGTTCTTCTTTTACAAAACGTATATTTGAAGAACATGGCATTGAACTGCCGAGAGTTTCCAGAAACCAGATAGAGGCCGGTCTGCCGGTTCCTGAACTGTACTTAACAAGGGGAGATCTGGTATTTTTTGATACAGATGTTGACGGTATTATTAATCATGTCGCGATATATATTAATGAAAATTCATTATTACATGCCACGAGAACACTTGGCGTAAACTATACTGAATATACCTCATATTGGAGAAATGCTTTTGTTGGAGCAGTCCGTGTCGTTGAAGATGAATAAATAGTTTAAAGTTTCATAAATCGGCTATTATAAAAGTAAAGAAGGGAGTGGTCAGCATTGAAAAATGTACAGGCTTATTTCTTTACAGAAAATGATGCGGAAAGTGCAAAGATAAAATTACAGTCTTTGAGAGTAGAAGATATGCTCATCGACAGCATACCGGAAGAAGCTGACAGAACTATTCTTGTTCCAATCCAGTCCTCAGGATCAGGTTCTTCCGGGGCGGGCCCGATTCCAGCCCCGGTAAATGTTGACAGCGGGGAGAAAGAATCATTATTTAAAGTCTCATCCGAAAGCCGCGATTTAAATTACATTCTTCAATTTAATGTTCATGAGGAAGACTATTCAGCAGTGATGGACGTGCTGAGAGAGAAAAATGCACATTTGGAAAGGTCTTAATAAGTCTGTTACAACAACCAAAGTGAAGGAGGCAATCCCTATTGGAAGGATTTGCCGCTTCATAAAGTATCTTGCAAATCGCTTCCGACTATCACTTATTGATAATCGGAAGTGTTTTTTTAAACTTCAGAACCGTTATGTCCCACCTTCCATAGTTTAGTCAATGGCCCTTCTCTTCCAAAAACAGGGTCAGCATCAGGTAAAGAAACCTCGGTAATATCTTGTATTTCTTTTTCACTATAAGCTGTTTTCATGTTATAATCCGCTCCTCCGGGATAGGCCCCAATCACTTGAAAATTAAAACTCTCGTCCATTTTTTTGTGCCCTGTACCTGCCGGCAAAACAATTACATCACCCGCAGCAACATCAAAGGTAGTTCCTTTCTTTCCTCCAATTTTAATTTTAGCCTCTCCGTTGGCAACTCCCAGAACTTCATGAGCATTACTATGAAAATGATGGTAGTCTAAAACACTTCCCCGCCAGCTGTTCTTCCAATAGTGCTTATGAAATATGGCTTCACACTCTGCAGGGTCTTCTTTGAAAGCACCTCTATAAAATAATACCGGTAAATGCTCGTTATTAGGCATATCCTGTTCCTTTTTAAATAAAAACGATAAGACATTTTCTTTTTTCAATACTTTCCCCTCCTATTAATATTATGGGTGGACTATTTGATGTGCTCTCTGTTTCTGTTTCTAAGCATCATTCACAAAGAGACTCTATTCCTTCACTTCCAGTGAATATTTAGTCACTTTGAGAAATATGATTTAGATATTCCATGAGTCTATTATTTAATATCCTGTGCAAATAAGAATTAAACGCATAAGATATAGAGCTACAATAAGATAATAAAAGCAATAAATTTTTCTTGCTTTCCATAAAAAACGGTATTAACATAGATAAGAGTGAGGAAATAAGAGTATATTAACGTATTATAAACCTCATACGATCAGAGGAGGGATATACATGAAATATCGTGTATCTGCAGTGCAATACCACCTTCATTCCATTCCAAACTTTGAATCATTTGCTGCTCAGGTAACAAATTATGTAAAAACCGCAGCAGAATATGAAGCGGACTTTATATTATTTCCCGAATTGTTTACGACCCAGCTGCTCAGTATCCCCAGAGAAGACGGCAGCAGAATATCCATAGAGGATTTAGATGATTACACGGAACGTTATTGTAATTTGTTTCAATCTCTTGCTATTGAAACAGGGGCTCATATAATAGGCGGAACTCATATTACTAAGAAAAATGAGAAACTATATAATATTGCCTACCTATTTTACCCTGATGGGCGTATAGCAGAACAAGCAAAGCTTCATATAACACCTACAGAAAAAGAAGAATGGAACATTACTCCTGGAGAATCACTTCAAGTGTTTGACACCGAGAAGGGGAAAATTGCACTGCTGACGTGCTATGATGTTGAATTTCCAGAGGTTGTTCGAATGGTTCGGGGGCTTGGCGCAGATGTATTGTTTTGTCCTTCTTGTACAGATGACCAGCATGGTTATTATAGGGTTCGCTATACGGCTCATGCAAGAACGATAGAAAATCAACTTTACGTTGTGACCACTGGTACAGTGGGCTCGCTTCCGACTGTTGATTTTATGAGAGCAAACTATGGGCAGGCTGCAATTATTACACCAAATGATATTCCATTTCCACAGCATGGTCTTTTAATGGAAGGGGAGCGTAATGGAGATATGATCATTACAGCTGATCTTGACCTTGAATTACTGTATAATGTAAGGGAAAAAGGATCGGTCACGACTTGGCGCGACCGCCGGTTTGATCTATATCCGGATGTCGGTGGTCAAATCGTAATGATCGATTAACAGGAGGCCATAGTAACATGGCATATCACAATCAATTTTTTATGAAGAATGAGAATAAGTATTTTCCAGTATCGATCCGAAATTATACGAAAAATGATTTTAATGAATTGATTGAAATTCAAAGAGAAAGCTTCCCGCCGCCATTTTCACCAGAACTGCTCTGGGATAAAGATCAGCTCTCAAATCATGTCACCTTCTTTCCTGACGGAGCGTTATGTGCTGAGATCGAAGGCACGCTTGCTGGCTCAATGACGGCTCTTATTGTTCAATTAGACACAGCGGATGTTGAGCATTCCTGGGAAGAAATGACAGATGATGGATTTATCCGTAATCATGATCCAAATGGTAATACGCTGTATATAGTAGATATTTGTATTAGACCATCTTTTAGAAATTGGGATCTTGGTAAAAAAATGATGCAGGCAATGTACGAGATAGTCGTGCATCATCAGCTCGATCAATTAATTGGAGGCGGCCGGCTGCCAGGATATCATAAAGTCGCTGAAAAAATGACACCGGATGAATATGTCAGGCAGGTTCTGCAGGGTGAATTAAAAGACCCAGTTTTATCGTTTTTACTAAGCTGTGGAAGAACACCGATCGGCATTGCGAAAAATTATATAGAAGACGAAGAATCGCACAATTATGCGGCAATTACTCGATGGAAAAATCCTTTTAAATAATATATTCTCACGTCAGCTGCTCTCTAAATATGGGGGGCAGTTTTTATTTCCACAAATAATTTTTAGAATATTATTGAATTTAAAGCGCTTACATAGTACTCTTTAATCATGAATAATATAATAATAGAAACTTAGTTGTTTAATAAGCAACAATAAGGAGGTGTGAACGCATCTATTAATTAGATTTACCTAATTATGGATTGAAAATATGTACCGGGGGGAGAGGTTATGAATACAGGAACATTAGCAATTATTTCTTTGATACCGATAATTGTAGTAGGTATTTTTCTTGTCGGTCTTCGCTGGCCGGCAAGTAAGGCGATGCCGCTATCCTATATTGTCGCTGTCGGGATAGCACTATTTGTATGGGGAGTACCTGGAAATACAGTGGCAGCAGCCTCAGTGAATGGGCTGGTAACAGCAGGAACCCTGCTGTTTATCATTTTTGGAGCCATTTTATTATTAAATACACTGCAGGAAAGCGGGGGGATAAAAACAATCCGACAGGGATTCACCGATATTTCCCCGGACCGGAGAGTTCAGGTCATCATCATTGCATGGCTGTTCGGTTCGTTTATTGAAGGGTCTGCAGGGTTTGGAACTCCTGCTGCAGTGGCGGTTCCGTTACTAGTAGGACTTGGTTTTCCAGCGATGGCTGCAGTAGTAGCAGGTATGATTATTCAAAGTACTCCAGTTTCCTTTGGTGCTGTTGGAACGCCGATGCTGGTTGGTGTACAGACCGGTCTTTCGGCAGATTCTAGTATCTCGAATGACTTTCTCGCTTTGACTACTCAGATTGCAGGGCAGGTAGCCATTCTTCATGCTGCCGCCGGCCTGTTGATTCCTTTATTCGTTGTCGCTATTATGACAAGATTCTTTGGGAAAAATAAATCCTTCTCGGAAGGACTTAAAATTTGGAAATTTGCATTGTTTGCCTCTGTCTCTATGACCATTCCATATGTAATTGTTGCAAATACGCTGGGTCCGGAGTTTCCATCATTAATTGGAGGGATTGTAGGACTGGCTATTGTCGTAACTTCAGCGAAAAAAGGATTCTTGATGCCGAAAGAAGATGATATTTGGACTTTTGATGAGCGTTCAAATTGGGATCCAGAATGGACAGGAAGCATGGAAATTAAAGAGGTAACGCACAGCTCAGGAAGTATGAGTATGATAAAAGCATGGTCACCTTATATCTTGATTGGGGTATTTCTAATTTTTACAAGAGTCCAGGTGTTCCCTTTTGTCGACTGGCTGCAGGCGTGGGTTATAGAATTGCCTAATATGTTCGGTTCAGACATTACAGCAAGCTTCCAGCCGCTATTTTCCCCTGGTACTATTTTTATTGTCGTGTCCCTGATTACGTTCTTCCTGCACGGGATGAACGCGGGAAGCTATAAAAGAGCATGGGGGAAATCAGCGAAAACTATGATAGCGGCATCTACAGCACTCGTTTTTACGGTACCAATGGTGCAGGTGTTTTTAAACTCAGAGGGGGGAGGATCCGGGTATGAAAGCATGCCTGTTGAGCTCGCTAACGGAGTAGCAGCACTAACAGGAGAATTCTGGCCGATTTTCTCCACATTTATTGGAGGAGTTGGTGCTTTCATAGCCGGTAGTAATACCGTCAGCAACATGATGTTTTCCCTGTTTCAATATGATGTCGGTTCACAAATTGGTGTTGACCCGACCTGGGTAGTTGCACTGCAGGCAGTAGGCGGCGCAGCGGGCAATATGATATGTGTTCACAATGTGGTAGCAGCATCTGCGGTGGTCGGCCTTGTCGGGAAAGAAGGAATTATTATACGAAAGACGATCATTCCATTTCTTTACTATGCAACTCTATCGGGAGCCTTAGGATATTCGATAGTTTGGTTCGGTGAAAAGGGGCTCTTCAATATCGGTACATTAATTGTGGGATTGATCGCTCTGACAGCAGCTTATATTATTGCTACAAATCGTAAACGCATGGATGTTATCCAAGACACTTCTCGCTCTGCGTAGTTATTCAGGACTGTCCCAACCGGGGCAGTTCTTTTTATAACTTTACCCTCCCAAATAACATTAAGAAGGAAAGACACTGATAATGTTAGCTTTGCTTTTCATTTTAAAGATGGACAAATCCTCGCAGATTAATTTATTGCTGAATGGAGAGAGATAGACAATGACAGCTTTTTTGTCTTTTATGGCCCAAACAGCAGTGGGACAGGGAATTTTATTCTTAACATGTGTGCTGTACCCAAAAAAGGGCGAAACGTGTTCCAACTCTTCAACGGCTGGAATCCTCCAGGAAGAACCAAGTTTATGGCAATGACGCTGTGCTTCGGTATATGAAACGATTTTGGGAATAAAGAAAAAATACATTTCTTTATCCGGAATATATACGGGAGCAGCAGCAAGGTCGGCACGGACGAACCGGCAGAAATTGCTTTCACAATATGGAACACGATTGATACTTTGTATTTTCCATAAGAAAAATTTCCAATTTTGTCTCCATTGCGTTAATGTCTTCTCGTTTCTGTTCACATATTTCACCTCCTTCTTTATGATATGTCCATCATAAAAAAGGGGGCAGGCGAAGTGAGAAAAATTAGAAATAAAAATTACTTATGCTCCAATCTGAATTATTTTTTCAATTCCGTAGTGATGACAAAAGCAAGCTCTTCATTTCCAAACAAGGATAATACGCCAAAAAGGGTCTCATCAGGAATAGTTTCCGATTCTTTTTTGGATACTGTTAATTGAACAGCTTCATGTAACTCATGGTTATCAACTTGGTCCGGATACGCTTTTTTATAAAGCTTAATAGGGTCAAGGTCATGATTTATACACCATTGAGCATATACCAGGATCATCATTTTTTCATCCTGCCTGTAGCCTTCAATTATTTTTTCTTCCATTTCTCTGCGGTTCATTGAAACTCTCCTTTGCGATAAGATATAACCTCATGCTAACATGATAAACAGAAATAATAGAACTTATAGAAAGCAGGATATCTATGATAGAAGTTGGGTTTATTGAGTCATTAGAGACTGTGAAAGAGAATAAACAAGGGTACTTGCTGCAAAAACAGAATCAGTTTATCGAACTTCCTCGTCAGGATGTAAAAGGCAGCATTGTTGTTGGAGACCAGATACGTGTGTTTGTATATACCAATAAAGATGGACGGATGACTGCGACTATGAACCTTCCTGAAGCTACACGAAAGAGCTACGGATGGGGAACCGTGGCAGATGTGCTCCCGAAATTGGGCGCTTTTTTACACATTGGCTTAAAAAAAGATATGCTCGTTTCTAAAGACGATCTTCCCTACTTTGAAGAAGTCTGGCCAATACGGGGCGACAAGTTATTCGTAACTTTGACTATGGATAGAAGTGGACGACTGTTCGCTAAGCCGGCTTCAGAAGATGTTATCTTAAAACAATCTGAAAAAGCAGCGGCCGATAAATTAGATCAACCGTTCGAAGGATATGTATACAGAACTGGAAAAGCAGGGACGTTCATTTGGACAACAGAGTATTATAGAGCGTTTTTGCATGAAAGTGAAAGAGAAAAAGAACCACGGCTCGGGGAGAGGGTCTCAGGAAGAATTATTAAAATTAAAGAAGATGGAACCATTAATGTTTCTCTTATGCCGCGAAAGCTTGAAAGCATGGATGCTGATGCAGAAGAGATTTTGATCCATCTTACAAGACAGGGAGGAGAAATACCATTCAGCGATAAAAGCAGTCCAGAGCAAATCAAGAATACCTTCCATATAAGTAAAGCTGCTTTCAAGCGTGCGATAGGAAGGTTAATGAAAAAGGATCTAATCGAACAGACTTCAAAAGGAACGATTCGATTTAAAAACTAAGTACCCTTGCGCGGCAATGAAAAAGATGGTAAAGTTACAGTACTTAATATTGTTCACGCTTCTTTAAGCAGGATAAAGGTTATTGACCTGATTCGCCTTACATCAAGTAGAGCAAGTTTAAGAATACAGATTGTATGCAAAAGCATACAAGGAGGAATAGTTAACATGGAACAAGGTACAGTTAAATGGTTCAACGCAGAAAAAGGATTCGGTTTTATTGAGCGCGAAGGTGCTGACGATGTATTCGTACACTTCTCTGCAATTCAAGGCGAAGGCTTTAAATCATTAGATGAAGGTCAAAGTGTTACTTTTGAAGTTGTTGAAGGTCAGCGTGGGCCACAAGCAGCGAACGTAGAAAAGCAGTAATTCATTTAAATAAAAATGAAAGCTTATAAAGATAAAACCGCCGGTTCTTAACTGGCGGTTTTATCTTTTTGTCGAAAGATTTACATGAGTCAGGAGTTTTTCTTTTCCATCATTTGGTTTATCATTCTATATGGAACTATTTATCAAAAAGTGTATGAAAATGTAAAAAATTATAAAAGAGTGGTGAAATTTTTTGTAACCAATTCTTTTTATTTTACGTTACATACGTGAGATATCTAAAGGAAGGTGCGATAAATATGTGTGGATTTGTAGCCTGTATACATGACCATCCTGTAGAATATGATGGGAAAGATTATATAGAAAAAATGAACGTTCAAATTAAACACAGGGGTCCTGATCAGGAAGGCTATTTTACAAGTGATCATGTTCAAATGGGTTTTAGAAGATTAAGTATTATAGATTTTGAAAATGGCCAGCAGCCTCTTTCCTATGAAAACGGACGATATTGGATCGTTTTCAATGGCGAAATTTATAATTACATAGAACTTAGAAAAGAATTAAAAGAAAAGGGCCTTCATTTTGAAACAGAATCAGATACGGAGGTGCTGCTTGCTCTTTATGCTGAAGAAGGAGCCGAAGCTGTTAAACGACTGAGAGGCATGTTTGCATTTGTGATATGGGACAAAGAAAGGAAACATGCCTTTGCTGCGAGAGACCATTTTGGTATCAAGCCGCTTTTCTATAAAGAAGAAGCTGGTAAAATCTTTTTTGCCTCGGAGAAGAAATCACTTCTGATGCTTGATATCAGTCAGCCCGTTAATTTACAAGCCCTTCATCATTATATGTCCTTTCAATACGTGCCGGAGCCGTATTCAATGACCATGGGAATTCAAAAAATAGAACCAGGTAATTGTGTATATAAGAACATCGGGGACCAATCATTCTCTGAATCGTATTTCAGACCTGTATTTCAGCCTTCTGAAAGTAATGAAAAGAGCTGGATTCATCAAATTAAAGAAGTCATGTCGGATTCAGTGGAGAAACATTTGCGCAGCGATGCCTCTGTTGGAGCTTTTCTCTCAGGTGGCATTGACTCTACAATTATTGCAGCACTCGCAAAAGAGGTTAAACCAGATTTAGAAACCTTTTCTGTCGGCTTTCAGCATGAAGGCTATAGTGAATTAGATATAGCTGAAGAAACAGCGGACAAGCTTGATATCAAAAATTACAGTAAAATAATCTCTGCCGGTGATTACGCTGAGGCACTGCCTAAAATTATGTGGCATATGGATGACCCGCTTGCTGACCCGGCCTGTGTGCCCCTTTATTTTGTAGCAGAGGAGGCAAGGAAACGTGTAAAAGTGGTATTGTCCGGCGAAGGTGCTGACGAATTATTCGGCGGCTACAATATTTACCGGGAGCCACAAAGTTTGTCCATGTTTCAATATATGCCGCTGGCTCTAAAACAGCTGTTAAATCGCATATCCCGTATAATTCCTGATGGGATAAAAGGTAAAAGCTTTATTGAAAGAGGTACCACTTCCCTTGAAGAACGCTATATCGGTAATGCTAACATTTTTTCTGAAAAGGAAAAGAAGCTGGTACTAACGAACTATCTGGCAAATTATCCGAATGACCTCATCACAAAGCACCTGTTTGCCGACACCAAAGAACAGCATTCGGTGAATAGAATGCAGCATCTTGATATATGTTCGTGGCTGCGGGGTGATATCTTAGTAAAGGCTGATCGGATGACTATGGCTCACTCCCTTGAATTAAGGGTCCCATTTCTTGATAAGGAAGTTTTTCAAGCTGCCTCTCAAATAGATCCTGCTCTGAAGACAGCTCAGGGAACGACAAAGTATATTCTGCGAAAAGCATTTCAGGGAATAGTCCCTGATCACGTGTATATGCGAAAAAAACTCGGTTTTCCCGTACCATTGAGACACTGGCTGAAAAATGAATTATACGACTGGGCAATCCATTTAATTAAAACAAGCCAGACCGATCAATATGTAAATAAATCCTATGCAGCAATACTCCTCGATGATCATTGTTTAAATAAAGGAGATAACAGCCGCAAGCTTTGGACGATCCTCTCCTTTATGGTGTGGCACCAGGTGTATATCGAAAATGTATACGATTCAGAACAATGGATAAAGGAACAACCGCTGAAAGCACATCTAATAGGATAAAACCGGAAGTAGAGAGGTTTCTATGGGTCATATTCCTGTTTATCATCAAAAAACATTACAGCCTAATTATAAAATATTATTTTTTCTTGCAACGGCTATGGTGGGAACTATGACTACATGGTTTTCGATGACAGCCGTCCTCCCTGAATTAACCGAAGAGTGGGGATTAAGCAGTGCCCAGGGCAGCTATATCACGATCATGGTGCAGGCGGGTTTTGTCACGGGTTCGCTGCTCTCTGCTTTTTTTAATCTTCCGGACCGGATTATACCGCCAGTTCTGTTTTTTTGGTCTGCTGTCGTTGCTGGATTAAGCACACTCCTCACTGCCATGGCAGTAGATAATCTCACCGCTGCCATGCTGATGAGGTTTATTACAGGAATGGCATTGGCCGGTGTTTACGGTCCAGGATTAAAACTCACATCCACCTGGTTTAAGTTGAAAAGAGGGATGGCATTAGGTTTTGTTGTAGGATCATTAACGTTAGGTTCTTCAGCACCACACCTGTTCAGGGGCATTGGAATGCCTTCATGGGAGCTTGTTTTAATGGTTTCAGGGAGTGCTTCTATATTAGCAGGAGTGCTTGTGTATGCTGCAGTTCCAGTTGGTCCATTTATGACACCGTCCGCCCCCTTTGACCCAAAATCAATTCCAAAAGCATTTAAAAACAGAGCAGTGAGACTTGCAAACTTTGGTTATTTTGGTCACATGTGGGAACTGTATGCGATGTGGACCTGGTTTGGCCTATTTGTTACCGAGAGCATTATAGCAGCGGGTTCTGCAGAGAATGCTGCTGCAAAATCTTCCATTATTACTTTTCTGGTAGTTGGTTCTGGATTCATTGGGGCATGGGCAGGAGGGGTATTGGCTGATAAGTTTGGAAGAGAAAAAATTACGCTGTGGTCGCTTGGTATCTCTGGTTCCATGACAATTCTGATAGGCTTTTCGTTTGGAGGAGCAATTTGGTTGTCCGCCATTATTGGCATTATTTGGGGTATGGCAATTATTGCTGATTCTGCACAGTTTTCTGCGCTGGTGACAGAGCACGCTGATCAAAGATATGTCGGAACAGCATTAACGTTTCAGTTAGCAGTAGGCTTTGCTCTCACCATACTGGTAATTTTACTAGTGCCAATATTTGAGACATTGGTCGGCTGGAAATATGTTTTTCTTCTGCTTCTTCCCGGTCCCGCTGCTGGCTTTATATCCATGTTGAAACTATACGCCCTCACGACTAAACATTCGTAATGGTTGTTCAAAAATACAGCCTGGACTCATATACATAAAGGAAAGATGTATAGAGAAGGGGCGGGTGCATGAATACATTTATGAAAGGAACCGTCTTATTAATTATGGCGGCTTTTCTTGGTGAATGTCTTGAGTTTTTAATTAACATGGTACTTGCCCGGGAGTTAGGCGAAAAAGGGCTCGGCTTGTATATGGCCATTCTTCCGACCATCGTTTTTCTTGTTGTTATCGCGAGTATGGAGCTGCCAATTTCTATTTCTAAAGCTGTTGCTGAACAAAATGAGGTGTACCACCGTAGTTTTTTGCAGCATACACTTCATTTCACGGCTGCATTTACTGTATTTTTTCTATTTATTGCTGTGATCATTTATCCAATCATACCTGTTTTTAATGCGTATCATCGTTCTTTACCGTGGCTGCTTTTAATGCTCATTCCTGTAATTTCATTTTCATCGGTGGCACGAGGCTATTTTATGGGAATCCAGCGTATGGCAAAGATTGCTATTGCGAATTTTTTAAGAAGAGCAGTGCAGCTGCTTTTGTTACTGGCTGTGTTCCAATTGTTTCATTTTGAACAGGAGCTGGCGATTCTTATCGCTTTATTAACCCTTATCGCCACTGAAGTTATAGTTTTTTTGTATATTTTTACTGCTTTTCTAAGACAACTTCATAAATTACACCATACAAAAGATAGTCCGTCTCTCCCTAAACAATCTGTTCTTAACACTCTGCTGAAGGTATCACTCCCTACGACAGGACTGCGAATTTTTCATGCTGCTTCATTTGCCATTAAGCCTTTTTTAATTCAAGCCGCTTTAATAAAAGGTGGAATGGTGGAAGAAATGGCGATGGTTCAATATGGGAAACTGGCGGGAATCGCTTTTACGATTGGTTTTTTTCCAGCATTTATCGCTCATTCTCTGCTCATTATTCTGATTCCTACAGTTTCTGAAACCTATGCCAATAAAGAAATAAAAAAAGTAAAACAACTCTTGTTTAAAATTATGATGTTTACTTTACTCTATGCCATCCCTGCGGGGGCCATATTTTATTTTTATTCTCATGAATTAACAGCGCTGTTTTTTGAAGCCGATACAGCAGCTATATATTTAGAATTGCTTGTTCCTTATTTCTTTTTTCACTTTTTTGTCATACCGATGCAAGCATTTCTTATTGGGCTCGGCCTTGTAAAAGATGCTTTTTTACACTCCATTTGGTCTACAGCAGTATCATTTATATTAATGTATTTCCTTGGTTCTATGCCTCAGCTGCAAATGTCCGGAATTATTATTGGAATGAATACTGGTATTGTACTGCTTACACTCATGCACTTCCTCACGATTCGTTATCAGCTGTCACAGCCGGTGTTTTCACGAATCACAAGTTCTCCAAAAAGCGGGGGCTGTAGCAAAAGCCCCTTGTTATAGAAAAAGTAGTATCCTAAATAGAAGATAGCAGGGGACAAGTCCGAAGACTCCAGTGGGAAGAGCAGCGGCTGAAGATCCGCCGGGCGCGGGTTTCGCCCGGTTAGCTGAAGCGCTGCCCACGGAAAGCGAAGGACTTGTCCACTGCTTTTTTTACCATACAAAAGGGGCGAGTATCATTTATGATACAGCTCCTTTCCATATATTTTTATTCAATGACACCACACGCAAGACGGTCCCCTGCATCTCCAGACGGCTGAGATTCATAATCATCAGGCATTTCATGGATTACCAAAGAAGTCCCCTCGTTCTCAAGCAATGAATGCTGCTCTCCGGCTGCTAAAGTTACATTCTCGGCTGTTAGATCCTCCTTCACTTCTCCGTTTTCATTAGTCGTAATATTAGGCAGATCCCCCGCATGTGGTCCATCTTCTGTATCTTTACCGTGATCACTATCCTCAGGGTTAAAGTGATCTTCAGCCGATTCAAAATCCGGAGGTTCGCATGCCCCGGTTTCGTGAATATGAAAGCCGTGTTCACTGTTTTCAGGCATACCGGAAGCTTCCAGTTGAATGCTTACACCATCGCTTCCTTCTTCAAGCTCTGCAGTTCCTACTTCGTTCTCCTCTTGATCCCGCAGAGTAACGCTGGCAGTCTTTGAATTCTCATCTGCTGATTCATCTTCGTTCGCCTGTTCGTCAGTTCCTTCCTCATCTGAAGCAGGAGCTTCTGTTTCCTCTTCAGCTCCGCAAGCAAAAAGTCCTGTCATCAAAATGCACATCCCTGTAACTTTAAAAGCTCTCATCATCCAGAATCCCTCCAATGTTTTTCTATTACTCCATTTTCCAGTGCACCTTTCTGAAAAACATTCATGAATTAATTTGAGTAGATAGAGGGATGCTTTCTCTTCAAATACGATAAATCAAAGGAGTATTTTCATCGAACTTATTTATTGAGATGATTAAAATTTTAAATATTCGTTTAGGTGTACTTCCCTTAAGGTAAGGAAACATTTGATTCCAATATTGTTAAAACACCGTCATCAGCATTTAAATTGATTTCAGCACCAATTGGAACAGCTGCCTTAAAAAGCCCATGACCGGAAGCGAGTCCAGTAATAAGCGGCTTACCTATAGGGGCAAGAAAATCTTCTACCACTTCATTGTATGAGACACCATAAGATACCGGACAACCTGTACATTCACCCATTACGATACCTAGACAATCGTCAAATTTCCCAGCCATTTCAAGCTGTTTTAAATATCGATAAACGGTATTGGAAGGTTCATTTGTTTCTTCTAAAAAGATAATTTTTCCACTCGTACTGACTTCATATTCTGTTCCAAGCAATCCTGCAAATGAAGTTAAATTACCTCCAACAAGAGGGCCTGTCACGTTGCCTTCTACCAGGGAGACCAAAGGGAGGCCGGGCGGGTTATCAATTGTCCGGGGGGCCTGCGTAGTAGAGACAGCGGTATAAAATTGATTGAAATTGTACGCCGGAGTACTAACTCTGAAATCAATCAGCATCAGACTGTGAAAAGTGATTAAATTACTAAACTCATATAGAGCATTTATTAACACGGTAATGTCACTGTAGCCGGTTACGATTTTCGGGTTATTTTGAATGACTTCAAAATCTAAATAAGGAAGTATTCCTGCCACGCCAACTCCTCCACGGGACGGAAGGATCATTTTAACTTCTTCATTACGTATCATTCCCATAAAATCTTCTGCCCGCTCCTCATTAGATCCGGCCAAAAATCCATTTTGAGAAAATGTGTGTTCTCCTAATACTACATTAAATCCCATACTTTCCAGCGTAATAATACGCTCTTTCGCCGTTCTTTCATCAATAGGGCTGCCAAGTGTAACGATCCCGATTGTATCACCGGCCTGCAGAAGTGGTGGTTGGATTGCCATGACAATTACCTGCCTTTCTAAATCCGTTTACTTAATATATATGGATCAAATAAACTCGTCATCACCGAGCTGTATTTGCTTTCATCAATTCCCCGTACTAGCGACATGAGAGCTCGTTTGCTAATATGAATATGAGGTGATATCTTGGATGTTTTCATTTTTTTACTGTTCGCTGCCGCTGCGATTGGAGCTGTCACCTATATTCCTGTCGTAGGTGCATATTTTTCTATGTTCAATACACTTATTCATGAAAGTGGTCATGCTCTGGCCGCTGCTATCAGCGGCGGGAGAGTGACTTCTATATCATTGTTTCAAAGTACAGAAGGTGCTGCTGCTGCGCATCATCATCGTTTTGGGATGATACTCACAGCTTTATCTGGATATCCATTTGCCTCAATTTTTGCTGTATGTTTTCTTTTTTTATGTGCCAACCAGTGGTTTATAAGTGCAGCAATAATGTTGTTAATTGTTTTAAGCTATAATTTATTATTCTGGGTTCGGAATATTTATGGAATTTTCTGGATTGTTTCTGTTCTTTTTTTAGGATACTTCATTTGGTACTTTAACTTTCTGCCATTTTTGAATTATTTGTTAACTGGAATTGCATTTGTTTTAGTAACACAGTCGTTTCTCAGCTGCTGGCATATATTTCTGCTCAGTGTTCGCAGGCCGAAACAGGCAGGGGATGCTTCTATATTAGCTAAATTAACCTATATACCAGCTGCAGTTTGGGGGCTCTTATTTTTACTTCAGGGGAGCATTTTGTTTTTAACAGGGTGCGCATTATGGATCGATATTGATTTTTATAATTATTTGAGTTTAGATCTTTTAAACACCTTGGAAAGGAGAGTAAAATGAATCAAAAAAAAGTGTTATTGGTTGATGGGATGGCCTTATTATTCAGGGGATATTTTGCTACAGCCGTACATGGCAATTTTATGAGGAATGCAGAAGGAACGCCAACGAATGGGGTTAACGGTTTTATTAAATATTTTCTGCACGCGGTGGAGACGTTTCAGCCCACACATGTCGTTTGCTGCTGGGATATGGGAAGTCATACATTTCGGTCAAGACTTTACCCGGAATACAAGGCAAACAGGTCAGAACCACCGGAAGAACTCATTCCTCAATTTGAAATGGCTAAAGAGGTCATGACAGGGTTCAATGTTCCAAATGTCGGCATTCCTGATTTTGAAGCAGATGATTGTATCGGTACTCTTGCGGCGCAGCTTGCACCTGAGAATTTTATTTACATTCTCACCGGAGACCAGGATATGCTTCAATTAATTAATAATAATATCTCAGTAGTAATTATGAAAAAAGGCAGGGGTAATTATCAAGTATTTAACGAATCTAACATGGTGGAGCTGAAAGGATGCAGTCCGGCACAGCTTGTCGATATAAAAGGACTGATGGGAGATACCAGCGATAATTATCCCGGAGTGAAAGGCATTGGGGAAAAAACTGCCCTTAAGCTCGTACAGGAGTTTGAATCGATCGAAAACATCCTAATAAACCTGGACAAATTAAAGCCCGGCCAGCGTTTAAAAATCGAAACGGAGAAGCAGATGCTTGATTTATCTAGAGATCTGGCAAGGATCCGAACAGATGCACCGGTAGAACTTTCACTGAATGAAGCAGTGTGGAGTGCCAATAAAGACCAAGCTTCCGCCTGTCTATCTAAACGCGGCATAAAGATTTCATTAATGCCACCTGCCTTTACAGACTCTGAAATAGCAGGCAGTAAATAAGCAGGATTCCTTTAGATATTGTCGAATTTAATTATAGTGAGTATAAATTTTTGACATCTTAAATAACAAAATAATCTTGTGGAGTGATTCGATTGATAGGACCCATTACACCGTATTTCACCTTCGATGGCAATGCAAAAGAGGCACTGCAGTACTACAAAAAGCTCTTTCAGGCGGAAATTACAGATGTGCAGACTTTTGGGGACGCTGAGTTTCCCACACCCGCAGAAGCTGACGACAAAATTATGCACGCCCGAGTGATCAAGGACGATCTTTTAATTATGGTTTCTGATTCCTTCCCGGGACATCCGCTGGAGATCGGAAATAATATTTCCTTGGCATTAGAACTGGAAAGTGAGATTGAAATTCAAAGATTATATGATGAAATCAGTAAAAAAGGCTCCGTATTTATGGAATTGCAGAATACGTTCTGGGGAGCTAAATTTGCAAAAGTAAAAGATCCTTTCGGTATTATCTGGGACCTTAATTATACAAAAAAATAAGCGGCTGCCCAGATTGGATAGAATCGATTGAACTTTGATGGAGCTGACAGTGAAAGTGAAAAAAGATCATAATAAGTTATCTTCAAATAAACCGAAAAGCATCCGGTCAAAAGTAACTGAGATGGATAATTATATACTTTATATGAATGATGAGCTGGATGGTGATGAAATTCGTAAGCTGATCTTTCAGATCTATCAAATAGACCTACACAAAGTGGGTGTCCTGCAAGAACAAACGAATTCGATATATTATCATAATGATTTCATAGAAATATGGAATCGTCTAATGACATGGGACGGCGGGTATAAGTCCCTTGAGGCCATGCCCAAATCTGAGGTGATGGATAGATTTTTGCAGTCTCAGAAGAATTCTCTGACAGGACGTGATGTCAGAGAAGCTGTAAAACATATTTTCGGTATCAATCTCGATGGCATATCCAAATTAGATAAATCAGGAATTTCTCTCTATTCGAAAGAACAGTGGATGACAAAAAGTGAGAATGACAAGATAGTTATTCAAACGAGCAGTGATGATGCAGAAGTCTGGATATACCCGACGGAATATTATAAATTAAAAACGGGCAAGAAAGAAGTTCCTGAAGCTCTGCAGCACGAGCTTATCTCTCTTGCCTATATATACGACAGGGAAAACGGTTCCCAATACTATCGGAATGAAAGCGGAGAGAGTGTTTCGAATGCGTTTAAAGAACAAACGATTCGAAGGATCTTAAAAATTTTTACTGCAGAGGCTTAAAATCAACAATCATTACTGCCGACAGAGACCGTTCCAATTCGAACGGTCTATTAATTTATTTTCTGATAGGTTACCTGATTTTTACCATTTCTTTTAGAATCATACAAACGCTGATCTGCCTGTTTGTAAAGTTCTTGGAAAGGTACAGAAGGGTGATCAGAATAACTGACTCCAAAGCTGGCTGTAATTTTAATGGAATGCTTCTTCTCAACAAAAATAGTTGTACTTTGAATATGCTCGCAGATTAATTCAGCGTTCTTTATGCATTTTTCTTTGTCTAGATCCCATTGTAAAATAGCAAATTCTTCTCCTCCAAATCTGGCCGCAACACTCTTCTCCGTTAAATAATTAGAAATTATCCTGCTGAATTCGACAAGTACTTCATCGCCTGTTTGATGGCCGTATGTATCATTGATTCTTTTAAAATTATCAATATCAAGTAAAATAAATGATAATCCGCTGCCGGACCGAGAAAGCTGTGTTTTTTCTGAAGCCATCTCAATTAAGAATTGACGATTTGCAAGACCTGTTAATCCATCGGTGTTGGCCCTTACCCATAAACGGTGCTCAATTTCTTTCTGAGAAGTAATATCTGAGATAATGATCAAATACCCTATTGTTGTATTTTTTTTATGTTGTTTCAGGGTCATTACTAATATACTGAAATATTTTCTCTCCCAGTTTGATTGGATAGTTGTTTCTTTTTTTATATGATCGAATACATTTAAGTCAGGAAAAAAAGGGTAAAGTGTGGACACTGGGACACCTTCTTTTACAGTAGAATGGCCAAAAATTCTAACAGCTGTGGAATTTAATTCTATAATTGTTTTATTATCATCTATTAGTATAATTCCATCTTTAATATGTTCGAGAATTTTATCCCTGGCGAGCGGCCAAGTCGAGAATAATTGATGCTTGACTAGTGCGTAATAAAATATCACGCTGGATGGTATAAACGAAATTGCAGTAGAATGAAACAGTCCTATTGGTAAAAAAGGACGAAGAACCGAATAAAATACGGGCACAGCCATTCCTATTAACAAGAGCAGGTACTTTCTTTTATTGAAAGAGGATGTATTTTCATAATGTAATAAAAATACAAAAAAGGAATAAAGGGTGAGGCCGGCTCCGTAAAGAATAAATAAATAACTAAGAGTTGTTGGGTCCACGACGGTTTTTTCATGACTTCCTATCATAACTATTTCTACACTTGACCGCATAAGATGATGAGCAGAATCGGTCCATATGAGGAGCAGATATATTATGGAAGGCATGCTTATCAGCCCAAGCTTTTTACCATTAATCATTTCTTCCAATTCAAGATAATCCATAACAAATCCGTAAATAAAAATTGGGAACATAAATAATGATAGCTGCTGAATATTTCTCCACCAAATTTTTGTTTCTAATGCTGTGGTTATTATTTCAGAAATGGTGGCAATGGACATAAGTGAACAAAAAATCATAATAATAATAAAAAATTTTGTACCTGGTGTCTTGTAGTGCTTTACGGACATCACTGCCAATGTGGTTGTTACAAGGAATGCAAGAAAGAAGGAGAATAAATAGCCATCAAAATCCAACATAGGTCCCGCCTCTGGCTATAAAAAATATAGTAACATTATACTAAAGTAACGGGATAATGCCAAATGGTTTGAGAAAGGAAGAGAAGAATGAAAATATATCTCTGGGATGGCAGCGTCCCCTGCGCTTTAAGTGATAGAGAAGAAGACAGACCCTATTTGACACCTTTTCTCGTGAATTCAAAAAGATCTTCCGGCGCTGTGATTATATGCCCTGGTGGGGGATACTCTCATCTTGCTGTGCATGAAGGCGTCCCGGTGGCTGAATGGTTAAATGATATGGGCTTATCTGCTTTTGTACTAAATTATCGTATCCATCCTTATAAACATCCTGTACCTCTAATTGATGTAAAGCGTGCGGTTAGATATGTAAGAAGCCACGCGGAGCATTGGAATATTGATACTGAAAAGATAGGAATTTTAGGATTTTCAGCGGGTGGTCATCTTGCCGCATCATCCGGTATGCTTTTTGACAATGGGGATGTATCTGCACATGACCCCGTGGAAAAAGTAAGCTCGCGTCCTGACGTAATGGTATTATGCTACCCCGTTATCACATTTGGGGAGCACGGCCATAAAGGCTCACAGCAACATTTATTAGGTGAAGAAGCCTCGGAGAAACTTCAAGCTTACTTATCGATGGAAAAGCAGGTGACGAATCAATCCCCACCGGCGTTTATATGGCATACTGCCAACGACGATTCTGTTCCTGTAGAGAACAGCCTTCTGCTGGCTTCATCCTTCAGCAGAAATAAGATACCGTATGAATTGCACATTTATGACAATGGCAGCCACGGCCTTGGTCTGGCAGCGAATGATCCACATGTCCGCACGTGGACAAAGTTATGTGAGAAATGGCTCCGAAAACAATTTACTTACTAGAACCCGATACCAACTTTATTAATATTTTAAATTACATTCGGTAACTACTTATATGTTTACTTATAGGGGGCATGTATGAATGCTGGCAAGTACGTTTTCCTTCTTTCCAAAAAAACAAAACAATTCCTCAGATGACAGAATAACGAAGATATACAAAGAGAATAAGCTCCTTGAACACATTCTTTCCTATGAAGATATTTTCTCGAAAAATTCATATCACGGAAGCCTCGTAGACAGTAGATTTTCCAGGCATACTATTGGCAGTCTTCCTATTTTAATTTCTGCGCCTCACGCTACTAAACATGTTAGATCAGGAGAGATAAAAAGTGCAGATATTTACACTGGTGCCCTGTCAGAAATAATTCATGAAGTTACTGGGGCCCATGTAATGAACGCAAGAAAGGTAATAGATGATCCAAATTTCAAAAAAAATTGCAACTATAAACAGGAACTAAAAAATATAATCCAACTGCATGAAATTAAATATGTCCTGGATCTGCACGGCAGTAAAGCCGTACATCCATTTATCATTGACCTGGGCACTATGGATGGAAAATCTATGGAAATAAACAATGTCGAGATCTTGAAAAATCATTTTGAAAGAAATAATATGAAATGCTTAATTAATCATACATTTACTGGAGCACATCCCGGAACAGTCACTCATTATGTGCATAACTATACCGATGCGCAGGCAGTCCAAATCGAGATCAGCCGGCGATTTAGGAATCCAAGAAACGATATTGATGCCTTTTATATAACTGCGAAAACTTTAATTGATTGTGTAATGAGTCTGATGCGCGCTGAATGCTGAAAAGCAGGAGGCGTTATTTTAATTCCAAAGAAAAGGAAAAATAAAATTTTTGTCGAATGAAAGAGAAGGGAGAACCTAATATAAAATAGGAGTGGTAATTAAGATGAGAATTACTGATATAAGAGAAAAAGCAGTACCAATCAAATCTGATATCAGCAATGCGTTCATTGATTTTAGTAAAATGAACGCGTCTGTGGTAGCGATAGTCACGGATGTAATAAGAAATGGAAAGCCTGTAGTGGGCTATGGTTTTAATTCTAATGGCCGTTATGCGCCGAGCGGTCTCCTTCATGAGCGATTTATTCCAAGACTGCGGGATGCAGAACCAGATGCTGTATTAAATGATGCGAAATCTAATTTAGATCCTCATAAGATATGGGATATTCTTATGAGCGGAGAGAAGCCGGGAGGACATGGCGAGCGTTCTGTCGCGGTGGGAGTACTGGATATGGCTGTCTGGGATGCAGTAGCAAAAATTGAAGAAAAACCACTGTATCAGGTTCTCGCAGAACGTTACAGAGATGGAGAAGTGGATGAAAAAGTATTTGTCTATGCGGCTGGTGGCTACTATCAGCCTGGAAAAGGAGTGTCTGCTCTGCAGGACGAAATGAAGCATTATTTAGAGCTTGGATATTCTGTAGTGAAAATGAAAATTGGCGGTACCAGCTTAGTCGAAGATTTAAAACGGATAGAAGCAGTGCTTGAAGTGGTTCCAGGAGGCCAGTCATTGGCAGTCGATGTAAATGGTAGGTTTGACCTGGATACCGCAATCGCTTATGCGAAAGCTCTCTCACCTTACAATTTGTTCTGGTATGAAGAAATCGGCGATCCGCTGGATTATGAGCTGCAGTCAATTATGCCAAGATACTATCAACCGCCGATGGCTACGGGGGAAAATCTATTTTCAATGCAGGATGCACGTAATTTAATTAAATATGGGGGCATGCGGCCGGATCGTGATTATTTACAGTTTGACTGCGCGTTAAGCTATGGACTGGTGGAATACTTGCGGACACTTGAAATGTTGAAAACCCATGGGTGGTCTCCGAGACGCTGTATTCCTCATGGAGGACATCAGATGTCGCTTAATATAGCTGCCGGTCTCGGTCTTGGAGGAAATGAATCTTACCCCGGGGTGTTTGAACCATTCGGTGGATTCGCGGATGACTATCCTGTCGAAAAAGGCTATGTACGTCTTCCAGAAATCCCAGGTATCGGTTTTGAAGCAAAATCCAATTTATACGAATTACTAAAAACCATCGGGGAAGAATAACGACTTTTAGAAAAACCAGGGTACTTTTGGGTCCCCTGGGTTTTTTTACTCTGCGTGTCCGATACGATGTTCATGGGTACATAGTAAAAGGCTGATATGAATAAATGCCATTGATGTTAGTAAATTTAGTCCATTATTTTATAAAAATAGTGGTATTAATCGAATCTGAATCGGCTTTTGTTGCATTAATATAATTGTATCCAGCGACTTTATACTCAAGAGGGTCCACAGGCTCATATAATAAGCGGTGCAGCCCTTCCGCACTCCGGATTGCTATTGCGCCATCCGCGTTTGATTGTGCAATTCTTCTAATAATTTTTTCTTTATCCGGCACTAAAGAAGCGATAAAGGTCAGATCATCATGCTCGTAGTCAGCTATCGCACCATCATTCTGTTCATGTTCTAATTGAGCAGAACAGTCCAATGAGGACAGCAGCTGTTTGCCTAACAAATGAGAAAAAGGATCTATATCCAGACATCTAACAGGAATATTCCATCTTTCTGCCATTAAGATCGCTGTAATGGGAAGAGGTCCGGATCCAATCATCGTGATTCGTTTTGGCTTTACAATTTCCCGACCGATTGAAAACTCTTTAGCAATCAGGCTTTTGTAATTATTCCAATATATAAAATGAGTCAAATCATCAATTGAACGGGCGGTATTTAGAAAATGCATGGCATAATAGCATTCCATAGCACTTTCTGCTTCTGAGAGCAGAGCTAACATTTGGGGACGGATTTTTTGAATATGAGGATGGGTAAGTACTTTTCTGCTGATAGTTTCATCTGCTGGTACAGATAGCGTCATTACTAAATGAGTTAGTGTTTGATTTATAATAGGATTCTTCGGAGATAAATCTTCCTCCTCGTTCAGGGTGTCATAAGCCTGTAAATATGTCTCCGTAATGTGCTCCTCCAATGATTTTCTTGTTGATAGCATCAAACATCCTCCTTTTAATTGACAAATAGTAATAATTACGATTTAATCATAATTAGTTTATTTTGTGAACCGTATATTAACAAAGAGTGATTTTAGCCTATTTTCGTGAAGGTGGAGAAAAAGGGGAAGATAAGATCATACCTAAGTTTGCTGCTGAAAAATATGAAGAAAAAACGCATCGTCACTACTTAGCACTAGCACTTCCATTAATCATAGCCACAATTTCGACCCCATTGTTAGGAGCTGTTGATACAGCGGTGGTTGGATATCTGGAGGCTCCTCATTATCTTGGTGGAGTAGCTGTGGCTGCGCTCATATTTAATACGATGTACTGGGTGCTCGGCTTTCTGCGGGTAAGTACCTCTGGATTTACAGCCCAGGCGGAAGGAAGAAGAAACGAAAGGGAGCTTCAATTATTATTAATTAGACCTTCGATGATCGCGATAGCTGCTGGGCTCATATTTGTACTTTTCCAGGTGCCTATCCGCGAAGCGGCCATGATTTTAATAAACCCCACTGCAGCAGTCCGGGCGGAAGCAGAAGCATATTTCTTATTCCGTATTTGGGGTGCGCCATTCGCGCTGCTTCAATTTGTTTTTCTTGGCTGGCTGATCGGAAAGGCTCGTGTAAATGCTGTTCTTGTTCTGCAGTTTGGCTGTAATCTACTAAATATCGTTCTTGATTTTATATTTGTATTCAGTTTTCATATGGGAGCTGCCGGAGTTGGTCTAGCCACTTTATTGGCGGAATTCATTGGAGTAGTAATTGCTGCATGGTACATTTTTCATAACACATCATTTCGCTTCTCATCTACGCATTGGAAGGAAGTACTGGAAAAAGATCCATTTCTACATCTGATTAAAGTGAATCGGGATTTGTTTATTCGCACGCTCTGCCTTCTGGCAGTATTTGGAATTTTTGTATCGATGGGCACCTCTTATGGAGAAGTAATATTAGCGGCAAATGCAGTACTGTTGCAGATTCATTTTATGATGGCTTATGTTTTTGATGGTCTTGCTAATGCCAGCAGTATACTTTCTGGCAAAGCTGTAGGAAAAAAGGATAAATATTTGTTTACTCGAACCATGAAGCTGGGAGCATTATGGTCCTTTGCAGCAGCTGCAGTCTGGATGTTGATTATGATATTCGGAGGACACGTGATAATAGGTTTATTTACATCAATTGCTTCTGTTCAAGAGACTGCATTGAATTATAGCATTTGGATTGTATTTTTTCCTCTGACTGGTTTTTGGGGATTACAGCTGTACGGGATATTTACAGGGGCGACCTGCACAACTTCGATAAGAAACTCAATGATCGTTTCGTTACTTGTCTTTTTAGGTGCTCTGTATTTTTGGGGAGGAGATAATCAAGGATTGTGGCTTGCGTTTACTCTTTTTTCTTTGGCGAGATCACTCGTTTTATGGATGTATGTACCCACCCTGATTCACCATACGTTTCCAACATATATTCGAACTGACCGGCAGGCTATAATTAAGAATTAAGTAAAAATCAAAACAAGTGATGACTTTTAAATCGTAATTATCTCTTTAATTTTAAGAAATTTTGACAAATAAAGATAGGAGATGCGTGAAATTTGCAGTATAATGAAGTAAGACTATTCAAAACAATCAGATTTTTTAAGGAGCTGATATACAAAACTAGTACCAGTCAGTACGTTTGGATGTCCCCTGTCTGAAATTATTCAAGGAGGTTAGAAAAATGGACCGCATGGATGGACCAGGTTCAGAGAAAAAAGCAGGAAGCGATCAACAGACAGCCGCGGCAGAGGAAATGGGAGGAAGCCAACGTACAAAAACGTCCACGGGACTTGAAGAGAATGCAGCAGGACTGTGCTGTTATCTTCTTGGATTGATTACAGGTATAGTTTTTTTAGTTTTAGAAAAGGAAAATCGTTTTGTTCGTTTTCATGCAATGCAGTCTATTATTATTTCTGGCGCATTTATCATTTTAAATATTGCGCTGACTGCAATCCCTTTTTTAGGGTGGATCTTCGGAATTCTGCTTGCACCTGTTGGTCTGGTAATATGGATTTTATTAATGATGAAAGCTTACCAGGGGAAGTGGTATAAGTTCCCGATCGCCGGGGCTATGGCTGAGAAACAAATAGATCAATTTAAATAACTGTCGAAATAGGTACTTTTGCAGAGACAGCACGATTCTCAAGACCCAACAGGCAGTGATCTTTCGGCCGGGGAGGCTTGAGCTGTACCTGTGGAAAGCGAAGTGTGTTGACGGAGTAAATTATGATCACTCATAATTAACAAACAATCCAGACAGATTCAGTAGAATCGTCTGGATTTTGTTATAAATATTATACTTTTTCCACACCTGCTTTTATCTAACGTGTTCTTTAATTCAGCGGTGCCGGCGGAGCGGCCGTATAGCTCTGCAGCATTGTAGTCATATCGGCCGGCGCAAGCTGAGGTACTTGATAGTAGCTGTGTTTATTCTGGTAGATAAAAATTTCATAACTCATCTCGATTACATTCGGTATGCTGTCGCTGACAACCCTCCGCAGCACTGGATTTGTCATTTCAAGTGCTGTCATGGTCATCAAGGAAGCAAGCCCTTTCGTCTGGCCGAGCATATAACCGGAAAGTCCGGCATCTGTTATTTCACTTACGGATTGATTTGGTTTCTTCTGCGGAACAGGAGTTAAGCCGTAAATGACGTTATTATCTGTAGTCATATTATAAACTTCTGTGGAAAAAGTAGGTTTTTGCCCGGTTTGAAAGGTTTCGATCATCGTATTGTAGAGATTAGTCATAAACGTATATTGTCGGTTTAAAATACTTTTGAGTTCCTGATCCTGCATATGCTGATAATACAGTTGGTATTGATCAAGCATACTGATAATTGTCGCAATTACTTCATGAGCGTCAAAAAGCTCATGACCGCCATGACTGTTGACGGGCGGCATATTCTCTGAATGCTGGGTGCCTTGCGGCGGTTGCTGTTGTTGCATAGATATCCCTCCACTAATTTTAGATTCTGATTTATTATGGTTTTCTAATGAAAAAACATGTACAAGTAAGAAAATCAAAAGAAAACTATGATAAGGTATGAGAGACTCAAAAAATCATGCAGGTAAGGTGAAAAAAATGCTTGGGGAAGTCACACTGAGAGTAAATAATAAATTTGCAAAAAAATATAGAAATGGATATCCTCTCTTGCATCAAAATGCACTGGAAAGCCCGCTTGGCTTAGAAGATGAAGGAAAAATTTTCTCGATTCTGGACGGTAATGACAACTTTATCGGAAGGGGATACCTCGGCAGCCAGAATAAAGGCAGCGGCTGGATTTTGACCTGGAACGTATCAGAAGCAATAGATCAACGTTTCTTTGATAAAAAAATACAAACGGCTCTTACTACAAGATCAAGCTATTTTCACGATGAAGCCACCTCCGCTTTTCGTGTCTTTAATGGAGAAGGAGACGGAATTGGCGGTATTACCATTGATTATTACGATGGTTATTATGTAGTAAGCTGGTACAGTGAAGGCATTTATTATTTTAGAGACAAGATATATCAAGCTTTAAAAAAAAGTACGGTTTACAAAGCAATTTACCAGAAGAAGCGGTTTGATAAAAATGGAAAATACGTGCAAGGAGATGATTTTGTAACCGGAACCCGTGGTGATTCTCCGATAATTGTAAAAGAAAATGGGGTAAACTTTGCTGTTTATTTAAATGAAGGCCCAATGACGGGAGTATTTCTAGATCAAAAAAACGTGAGAGAGAGAATAATGAATACATATTCTGCGGGGAAAACGGTATTAAACACGTTTTCGTATACTGGTGCTTTTTCTGTCTGTGCTGCTTTAGGAGGGGCAGAAAAAACAACAAGTGTCGACCTGGCTAACCGAAGTCTGGCAAAAACGATTGAACAATTCAGAGTAAATGAAATTGATCCGGAGACTCATGACATCAAAGTAATGGACGTCTTTCGTTATTTTAAATACGCGGTCAAAAACAAGCTTTCTTTTGATGTAGTGATTCTTGACCCGCCAAGCTTTGCTAGATCAAAGAAAAACACTTTCAGTGCCGCTAAGGATTATAAGGATCTGCTGAAACAGGCAATGGACGTAACCAATGAAAATGGGGTAATTGTCGCCTCCACTAATTACAGTGGTTTTGGGATGGACAAATTTAAAGAACAAATCTACAGTGCCTGCGAAGAGAATGGTGGGAAATTTTCAACCATCGAAGAGTTTTCGCTGCCCTCTGATTTTCAAACGTCTGTCTGTTTTCCGGAAGGAGATTATTTAAAAGTAGTCTTCATAAAAAAACATTCCTAAAAAATCAAAAGCTATTCCTGACAGACATACGGCAGGAACAGCATTCATTAAAATGTTAACTCATGAATATTTTTTTTATTTGATGAACTGCTTCTTTGGAATCCCGGCCGACCGCCCTGAGTGTCACGAGTTCGGAAGGGGTAAGAAAAGAGGTCAATGCGACAATGCTTTTCCCGTTCACTTTTTTGCTGTTTAATTCAAGTTCAATATTACTTTCAAAGCGATTGGCATAATTAGCAACAGCCGTAAGTTTATCGAAATACGTCTTTTCTTCAAGATGAATGTAGGCCGTAGTCACCAGTTTCTCACTCATGATCATCCATCCTTTCTTAGAACAATGTAAATTGTATTTCGTGTGATCATTGTATGAAAAGATTCAATCTGTTACCACAAACGTGTAAGAAAATATACGGGAAAAGGTGAAATTTCTGCAGGGAGGTTTTTAAATTGTTCAGTGCTCCATTGAAACCACAATCCAAAAAAATTTTATTGTTAGGTTCAGGTGAATTAGGTAAGGAGGTAATGATTGAGGCACAGAGACTGGGACTTGAAACAATTGCAGTCGATAATTATGACGATGCTCCAGCGATGCAGGTCGCCCATCGATCACACGTTATAGATATGTTAGATGGTAATGATCTGAGGAAGATTATCTTGAAAGAAGGGCCGGACTTCATCGTTCCAGAGGTAGAAGCTATCGCTACGGATACTTTACTTGACCTTGAAAGGGAAGGCTTTAACGTGATTCCTACGGCGAAAGCTGCAAAATTAACGATGGATCGTGAGGGAATCAGACGACTGGCTCACGAAGAGCTGCAGCTTCCGACAGCTCGGTATAAATTTGCTGACTCTTATCTAGAATTAAAAAAATCCGCGGAACAAATTGGTTTTCCTTGTGTAATTAAGCCGGTAATGAGCTCCTCGGGAAAAGGACAGACAGTATGTCAATCTATGGATGACATTGAAAATTCCTGGCAAGAAGCCATGCAAAGCGGCCGCGGTAAAAAAACAAGAGTAATTGTAGAGGAAATGATTGCATTTGAATCTGAAATTACTTTATTAACGGTTCGTTCTATCAGTGGTACAGCATTTTGTTCTCCGATAGGACATGAGCAGCAGGGAGGAGATTATATTCAATCATGGCAGCCTCATGAAATGACGGAGACGCAGATAAGTCAAGCACAGCACATAGCAAAAAAAGTAACGGACGCTCTTGGAGGCTTCGGTATTTTCGGAGTGGAGCTTTTTTTAGCGGAGGAGCACATATACTTTAATGAAGTATCCCCCAGGCCACATGATACCGGGATGGTTACTTTGATAACCCAGGATTTATCTGAATTTGCGCTGCATGTCCGAGCTATTCTTGGTTTGCCGGTCGAAGACATTCAATTGTTTACTCCTGGCTCAAGCCATGCAGTAAAGGCCCTGAAAGAAAACAACTCCTACTTTATTTCCGGACTGGAAAAAGCGATGGAGACCCCCGGAACACAAGTAAGGATTTTTGGAAAACCAGTAACGAAAGCAGGCAGGAGAATGGGAGTTACTCTTAGTACGGCGGAAACCGTTACAGAAGCTCGTAAGCGTTCAAAAAACGCTGCTGCGGCTATTAAAATTACATACTAAATTGGAAACAGGCACTCTAACAGAGTGCTTGTTTTTTTTGGCAGTGTATATTTCCCATAGGAAAATGAAAATCTATGGAAAACAGGGGGACAGCGATGGAAGCTTATAATCATTTTCTATGGAATCTTCAGTTGAAGATGGACTGTTTCAACCATAACAGCCGGGCTTCTAGGAACTTTAAAAGAATTCCGAATATATACAAATATGTGGATTATCTCGTATCATATGCAAAAAATAGTAAAGAAAAGAAACCGACGTTGCAGGAATTAAAAATAATTGATCGTATTCGCTCTATCACCAGTATGCATAACCGTAATAATATTACAAGAACGGAAGCATACCGACAAATGTACTTTCAGCATCCAGAGCTGCATTGGGCCTTTTTGGCTCATATGGTATCACGCAATGGCGGCTGGTGTATGACAGATATTAAAGGTAATTTAATGTCAAAACTGTTAACCGAAGAAGAAGAGAAATCCTTTTATCAATTTTTTGAAAGAGCCAATGCTCTCATATTTTATGATGCTTACCCGCAGCTTTTATTATATGAAGAGTGCAAAAAACAGAATAGAAACCTTTTTCATTTACTGCCAGCCTTACATGTTTCTTCTTTCATGAGGCCTTTTTGGGAGTGTTTTTTGATGCAGCGCTCTTCAGAACTGCTTACAGTCGCTCTTATTATTAACGAACAACATTACATCGAAAATAGGATAATCAAGGCCACTGCTTTTCAAAAGCATGTTTTAAATACTTATAAATTTAAGGAACAACAGCTTTTGCAAATGTCACAGGTTATTTTTCCTTATTGGATGAAAAATAATAAAAACATTAGACTCGCAGGAAGCATTCTTGAACATTTTGCAGATATTACAGAGAGAATTGAATCAGGAAAGCAGCTGTACGCGATATTATTTGGTATCCAGGACGTGTTTGAAGGGGCAGTGCGATTTGCTTCAGAGATAAAGCATACAGGCTCCAGAGCTGATTATTGGGAGAAATTATACTCAAAGAAAAAATTAAAGGAGAAGCGGCATTATTACAGCCCAGAACTTGAAAATGTCTGGAAGGATTATCCTTTCATACTTCCGGAGAAATTTGATTGGTTTGCAAATGTTTCTCCTGCAGCTTCAGCTTCATATTTTAAGGCTGGCAGGGTGCCATTTCGATTTGATATGACGGGGGAAAGCTATTTTCGATTAAATAAATTAGAACTTGCCGTACAGATGAAAAAATATATTAAATAATTTCGGTTTTGGCGATATACTATTTGTATAGATTTTACATTTAAAATAGAAAGGAGCAGACCAATGTGAAAAATTGGTGGGTCCCTGCGTGTCTGCTGACCATGTTACTTACAGCTTGTGCTGATAATCAAAAACAACAACCAGTATCTGAAGAAGATAGTAAGATAGAACAGGAAAGAGATGAGGAGGCCGCAGCTGAAGAAGTACAAGCTGAGAAGGAAGTTTCTGCCGAAGCGGAATATTATACTTTGGAAAATCCTCCTCGGGAACTAACCGAAATGGAAGAAATGTTAATGAGAAAATCAGGTCCATTTCATGGCGGGAGCTTTAATGCTGCCTCTGTAACGGCAGAACTCGGAGAAAGTTATAATACAAGTTCTGTAGATGATTGGTATGAGGCTATTCTTGACCTTATCCATGAATCATACTATGAAGATGTGGAGCGTGTAATTAAATTTGACCCAACGATAGAAGTGGAATCAGAGGATCCAGAAGAACAAAATCCTGAAGAAGAAGATCTGCCGGGCTCCTCTCATTTTTCTATTTTGTTAGATGTAAGCGGCAGCATGGCTGCAGAGAATGAATCCGGATCGAGGATGGAAGAAGCGAAAGAAGCAATTGGGGATTTTGTAGAAGCTCTTCCTGACAACAGCACCATGTCGCTAAGAATTTATGGCCAGGAAGGCTCGAACGCAGAGGATGATAAAGAGATATCCTGTGAGGTCACGGAAGCAGTATATGAAGGAGATGCTGATACAGAGCTTGTAAGAGAGACTCTGAAGCGAGTGGAGCCAACAGGCTGGACACCTCTGGCTCTTGCAATTGAAGATGCCGCAGATGATATTCCCGAGAATGTTTCAGATGCTATTGTATATATAGTAAGTGACGGCATGGAAACATGTGGGGGAGATCCTGCAGCTGCGGCTGAAGAACTAGTAGATCAGGAAATTGAGCCAATCATAAATATTATCGGTTTTCAAGTGGAAGCTGAAGAACAGAAAATGTTAATGGATATTGCGGAAGCTGGGCACGGAGATTTTTCATATGTCGATTCAAAACAAGAACTAGAAGAATATTGGCGGGAAGAGTATGAACGAATGATGGATGCTTGGAATGCATGGAAACAGGATGCGATGGAAGAAGTAGATAGGCAGAGTGAGGAATTAATGAACGAAGCGGAAGAAATTGGTGAATCTATTATGGAAAAATCCGACACTGAGTTCGATCATGCTGAAGAAGTGCTCGATACTCTTCACTCCCAGGAATTAATTGATTACGATACGAAAAGTGATCTTTGGAGCAACTTCTACAACCGCAGTAAGGATATATGGAGTTATGGATATGATGCCAAGACAGAAAATTGGTCTGCAGCTTATAATGCAGGAAATGAGCGATGGAGTGAAGTATATAATCAAGGTAATGCAAAATGGAGTGAATACTATAAAAAACAATATGAATAATAAATTCAGCTGGACTAAAACCCAGTACAGAAAAATGAGCTCTCCCCAAATCAAAAGGAGAAAGCCTTAGCTTCTACTTTCTCCTTTTGTTAAGTTTTTTTTCAAAAAGGGGGATGGCACAAGGTCTCCTTCTCTTGCACTTTAGAAGATTGATTTTAATGGAGTTATGTTTATGAAAGGCTGTGGCTTTCGTCTTTACCTGGCGAGAAGCCACGTTTTTCTTTACCGTTTTTTTCGAAATAAATACATTGTCAGGGGGGCAAAGAGTACGATAAAAACAGCCGATGCAATCAGTACCCACATCACTTGAGCAAAGGTGGCTGTTCCGTGCATTAGTCCGCGTGATGCAGTGACCAATAACGTAACAGGATTTACATCCACTACTGCTTCGAGCCAGGCAGGCATCGTCCGCGGATCCACAAATATATTACTTGCAAATGTTAATGGAAACAGCACTGCCATGCTGATACCCATAACAGAGTTAGGAGTACGAAGCACCAGACCAAGAGACGTAAAGATCCACGATACACTGAATGCAAATACCAGAAGAAGAAGAATTGCCGACAAGACTCCGACTGTTCCTCCTTCCGGACGAAAACCAAGTACAAGGCCGAGTAAAATAACTATCGTTGATGCAAGCATATATCGAACTGTATCTCCAAGCAAAGCTCCGACTAATACAGAGGGCTGCCAAATTGGCAAGGTGCGAAATCGATCGAAAATGCCTTTTGAAATGTCTGTATTTAATGAGACTCCTGTATAAACAGTGATAAAGACTACCGTCTGAACAAGAATGCCTGGAAGTAGAAATTGTAAATATTCACCGGTTGAGCCGGCTAGTGCACCACCGAATAGAAACGTAAACATAAGAGTAAACATTACAGGAAAAGCCGTCACATCAAATAGCTGCTCTGGCACATATTTAATTTTCAAAAGTGCCCGCCAGCCAAAAACAAACGAGGCGGTCAGGGCATTTTGTCTCTGCGGCCTGTTTTTTGAAGAAAGAGCGGATTGTAAATTCTTATTTGAATTGGCATGATATGGACTGTCCATCACGAAACCTCCTCATCTTGGCCATGTTCCTCCGCAGGACGCCCCGTCAATGCAAGAAACACTTCGTCCAAACTTGGCTGTCCCAAGGAAAAATTAGAAACGGAGATGCCAGCTTTCGTAAGATTCCCTATAGCATTCGTTACAATTTCTGTGTCTGAAATACGGGCAGATAGAGCAGCCGGGTCGCCCTCTAAATGGATTGGAACACCTAATGCTTCTGCCAAAAATTGTTCAGCTGCAGGTCGTTTAGATGGATTCTCCAGTCTGATATGCAAAGCGCCGGCTCCTACGGAGGCTTTGAGTTCACCGCTTGTGCCTTCGGCAATAACTCTGCCGTGGTCTATAACGGATATCCGATCAGCCAGTTGGTCTGCTTCGTCCAAATATTGAGTAGTCAGAAGAACCGTTGTCCCTGCAGCAACCAACGCCCTGACAATATCCCACACTTGATTTCGGCTGCGAGGATCAAGCCCGGTCGTCGGCTCATCTAAAAACAATAAATCCGGGGTGACAACAATACTTGTCGCAATATCAATTCTGCGCCTCATACCGCCGGAGTATTTTTTCACCTGCTGCTCCGATGCTTCACTCAGACCAAAAGCATCGAGCAGTTCTTTTGCTCTTTCCTTAGCCATGTGACGTGAATACCCCATTAAACGGGCGATCATGTAAAGATTTTCAAAACCGGAAAGATCTTCATCAACAGAGGCAAACTGCCCCGTTAAACTCATCCGGCTTCTGACAGCATCCGCATTCTCAATCACATCTTCACCCAGCACCGCAGCTGTTCCGGCATCCGGCTTCAAAAGAGTAGCTAACATCCGGATGGTGGTCGTTTTACCTGCTCCATTCGGGCCGAGAAATCCATGAACTGTTCCTTTGCGAACGGTTAGATCAATTCCGTCCACCGCTCTTTTTTTCCCGAAGATCTTTACGAGACCACGAGCTTGTATTGCCAGATCATCCGGCATATTCTTAGTGCCTGGAGTCTTCAAAAACCTCACCCTTCCCTTGAAAATGAGAACTTCTTCAATAAGTATACGTCAAAAAATAAGAATTCAACAGCTGCATTGGTTGAATTACCAACAGTGCCGAACCGCTCTTACCTTACTATCCAATCACCTCACTCTATGAGGAACGTTTGTTCTTATTATAGCATAGGAGCACTAGGCTGGCTATTACAAAAAAGACTTTCCTATTTTCCACTGCTGGAAATCGATCGATTGAAAGCTAACTCAATGTGCATTTCAATAATGAGAGGGGAGGGCAATTGGATGCGGCAAAAAGATAGCGGATAATAGCAAAATGCTATTATGATGAAAGTAAAGAAAGATCTGTGCTTGAAAGACTTTGTCGATAAACGAGATACCATATGCTATCATAGTAATAGCGCAAGATATCTTATTGGGGGTAGAGGAGTGTGGCAGGAAATGCAGGAAGAATCAAAGATTCAATTAAATGTAAGGATTCATAAAGATACATATGAGCAGTTAAATGAAATTGTCGATTACTATCAAGAACATACGAAACTTGGTCGTGTCTATAAAGGAGATGTCCTAACCGATATCATTGAAAAATCTCATCAAATTATGGAAAAGCAAAAACTAATGAACCGCCGTAGTTAAACCATTACCTGGCTTGATTTCACAGAAGACGGGGCTGTAGCAAAAGCCCCTTTTTATAGAAAAAGTAGTATCCTAAATAGAAGATAGCAGGGGACAAGTCCGAAGACTCCAGTGGGAAGAGCAGCGGCTGAAGATCCGCCGGGCGCGGGTTTCGCCCGGTTAGCTGAAGCGCTGCCCACGGAAAGCGAAGGACTTGTCCACTGCTTTTTTTACCATGCAAAAGGGGCGAGTATCATTTATGATACAGCCCCGTCTTCTATGATTATGCAAAGAGCAGCCGCAGACCGCCCACTGCTGCCAGAACTAATATAATTATATTGAAAATCCGTTGCGGAATGAGCGGCAGCGTCTTTATTCCAATGTACGTCCCGAAAAGTATAGCAGGAATTAACCAGGCATTGAAGGCAATGGTGTCCTGCGTAATTAAGCCCAATCCAGAATACATAGGAACCTTAATAAGGTTTACGGTTAGAAAAAACCACGCTCCAGTTCCGATAAATTCTTTTTTTGAAAGAGCTATGGCCAGTAAGAAGATAGCCATAACAGGTCCAGCAGCATTGCCAATCATCGTTGTAAAGCCTGCTAGTGTACCCATTACTCCGATGAACCAGATCGAACGCGGCATATTGTTCATCCATTTGGCTCCCCCGTAGTCCCTAAAAACCTGTAAAGCTACCATAATAAGTACAATAGCGCCTATAATTACTTCTATCGATCTGCTTGATTCTACAAAAAATAACAGAAGAAATCCGATGAACAAACCGCCAAGTACCCAGGGAAGCAGCGAGAGCAGCGTTTTCCAGTTTACACTGCGCCTATAATAGCTTACGGCAATCAAATCAGCTGTAATTAACATTGGCAGAACGATCCCAATTGATTCTCTCGCAGGGAAGACCGAAGCCATCGTGGCAGCCACAAAGATGCCAAGCGTAGGCAGCCCTGTCTTGGAAATCCCTATTAATACTGCACATCCTATCACTATAACAATATGTATTGGTTCTAACCCCAGCATATTTTCTCTGCCTCTCTATCTATCTATTAACAATTCACTTTATAATCTCTTATTTTAGCATAACTTCTCATTAGTTAGAGAAAAACTGCTTCCTGTTATAACGTATATTGGGACAAAGGGAAAAATAACTTTTTTGGGTTGTATATTTGGCATTCTTCCAGGAAGGAACAATAGCCAATAATAGGGCCCAGTCTTGTTGACACGCTTCTGGTTGTAGGTTAATGTTCGGTTATGGAGCGCAGAGGCTGTTTCAGGCGGTAATTGTAACTTTTACATTAAAGTGCCAGCAATAGAAATGAACATTTGGGAGGTTAGGAAACATGAACCGGAGAGTGGTAGTAACAGGATGTGGAGTTGTATCTCCGCTGGGTAATGAGGTAGATACGTTTTGGAATCACTTAATTTCAGGAAAGTCAGGCATTAAGAAAATCAACTCTGATAATTACGAAGGAATTCCTACTCGAATTGGCGGCTTCATTGATGATTTTTCGCCGGATTCATATTTTGAAAAAAAAGAGATTCGTCAATATGATATTTTTATCCAATATGCATATGCTGCTGCTAAACAGGCACTTGATCAATCTAAATTACAGGTGAAGGAAGGCAAAGAAGATCGGTATGGGGTGTATGTTGGCTCTGGCATTGGAGGAATTGATACAACACTCGAAAACCATAATATGCTACTTGAAAAAGGGCCGAGACGGGTATCGCCATTTATGGTTCCAATGATGATCAGTAACATGGCATCAGGAATTATCTCTATTAAAACGGGCTTTGCTGGACCGAGTTTCTCCCCCATCTCAGCATGCGCCACTGGTAATCATGCAATCGGCGAAGCATTTTTGAACATTCGCCATGGTTATTCTGATGCGATTCTTGCCGGAGGAGCAGAGGCAACTATCAATCCACTCTCTTTTGCAGGATTTTCAAGGATGCGGGCTATGTCTACGAGAAACGAAGAACCACAAAAAGCAAGCAGGCCTTTTGACAGAGGACGCGACGGCTTTGTGATGTCTGAAGGATCAGGTGTGCTGATGCTTGAAGAGTATGAGCATGCAGTTAATCGAGGTGCAGAAATACTTGGAGAAATTGCAGGATACGGCTCCACTACCGATGCTTTTCACATAACCTCTCCAGATTATCACGGCGCAGCAAAAGCAATGGAAAAAGCAATTGAACTGGCTGAAGTAGAGCCCTTGCAGATTGATTACATTAATGCTCATGGTACGAGTACGCCCGAAGGTGACAAGTCAGAAACTAATGCCATAAAATACTTATTCGGTGATCATGCTTATCGCTTGAAGGTAAGCTCAACCAAATCGATGACTGGTCATCTATTCGGAGCAGCCGGAGGGGTGGAAGCGGTAGCCACAGTAAAAAGCATCCAAGAAGGCGTCCTGCCTCCGACAATTAATCATGATGAAGCAGATGAAAACTGTGATTTGGATTATCTCCCAAATAATGCGCAGGCTGCTGACATTGAATATGCATTGTCCAACGGTTTTGGATTCGGCGGCCACAATGCCGTTCTTGCATTTAAAAAGTTTAGATAAAAATGGGAAAATGGCTGAAGATGCTGCGGCATCCTCAGCCATTTTTACGTAAATTATTGAAAATAATTCATTATCTTTCTTTCGTTAAAAGGCAGCGATTCGTACGTAGTATGCACACTGAAAGAAATCCTGTCATTTTTTAAATCAAACTCTTCTGCCTTCACTTGAATGTTTGGCTTGCTGCTGATTTCTGTAACTGAAACATAAATATTTTCACGATCGGGGTTTACTTCTATCCAATCCGGCATTTCATAATTCGACTTAATATACTGCAGAACGTTTCGGTTAGGCAGCTGCAACTGCCCCAGGCTGATGGATTCCTGTTCCAAAATCAAGTCTCCATTTTCCTGTACCTTCGGCTCTAAAATAACCGTCGCAGGGATTTGCTGATCAAATGCCTTCATTGATCCTTCAAGCTTTACTTTATTATTTAACTCGACTGTATAATTGGAATTTCCCTTAGTGGATAATTGGCTGATGTAGCGGTCAATCAGATGATTGAGATTATTTTTATCCGAAGATATGGAGAATTCCACATCTGTTTCTACCGCATCTTCCTCTGTTGGAAACATTGGTTCCGCAGGAGAAGCATTAAATAGCAGCATCAAATAAATTATCACGCCCACATTGATGGCCGCTAATGAAATGAACAGCCATTTCCACTTGCGGTGCATAGTTATCTGGTTAGTCATTTTGACTGTTTGTCACCTCATCAACTGCAGTGGTTTCTTGCTGAGAATACATTTCTTCTTCCAAATAAGGAAGAATTCGTTCAGCCATCAAAGCATATCCTCTTAAATTAGGATGGAAATTGTCTTCTGAGTAATAACGCTCATCTGCGAGTTTAAAGAGGTCATATGTTGGAATAAAGGAAGCATTTTCATCTTGTGAGACTTGCTCTTCACCGATGGTATTCCATTCCTCCACAATCTGATTTAACTCGGGAATTTGCGAAAAGTACTCATTAAATGGGTTATAAAAACCGATTAAGTGAATATGTGCGTCTTCATTTTTCGAACGAATGGCTGCAAAAAGCTGCGCAATTCTGCTTTCGTAATCGTTCGTTTCGTCAGAGAAAGCATCGTAGGTTAAATTTTTGAAATTTGACTTTACAATTTCCATAATATCATTTGCGCCTATAGTAATGAGGATGATATCTGCCTCTTCTACAGACTCAGAAACAGCAGGCTCTTCCAGACGATTTATTAATTGATCACTGCGGCTGCCGCGTTTACCATAATTTTCAATTTCAATAGAGGGATTGTCTTCATTTTCGGATAATGCCTCTTCCAGCAGGCCGACGTAGCCCCCGTTATCTTCAGGGTCACCAACTCCCTGGGTAAGCGAATCTCCAAGTGCCACAATCTTTTTATTCTGGCGAACAAACGTGGTATTTTTTTCTTCCGCGACGGAAGCAACCGCATCTTCATAATCATAATCCGTTGAATTTTCCTCTTGATCCTTATCAGCATCCTGCTGCTCAGCTTTTTCATTGGCTGGAGAAGCACTTTTTTTCTCTGCAAGCTGCTCTGTATTACCGGCAGGCACAGTGGAAGAATCATCCGAGTAAAAATTATTGATAAAAAACATACCTGAAGCTGCAATTAATATTAGGAGCAGGCTAATAACTATTGAATTTTTATTTTTCATTTTTTATCACAACCATAGGTAATGTCATCATTGAAGTGCCTGGAAAAATCCTTTACTTTAAATATAGCGTATGCCATGAAATAATATAATTGACTGCTATTATTGTAAAGCATAACTATTAGTATATTCAAAATGACGGGGGAATGTCCAGTTCATAAAGTTATATTTGTGTTACTTTTCAATAACATTTTACCACTAATTCATCGTTAGTTCCTCAAAAGCACCAGGAAACTTTATTGTTACCCTTAATTCTCAAGATTTTTACTAAAGACCAACTTGACACATAGGAATTATAGAGATACGATGGTTCATATTAATTAATGACGCTAGATTGCAAGATTTAGCGCTTTGTGAGGTGGAACTCTTTGCAGCTTCAGATAAACAACAGCCCCTTTACCGAAGAACAAACTGAGCTTTTGAATCGCTTAGTTCCGACGATGACGCCCGAACAAAAAATTTGGCTGAGCGGCTATTTAAGTGCAACCCACACGCCTGCGCCGGCTGCTTCGTCAGAAATACCTGCAGCACCGGCTCCTGCGGTGTCAAAAGAGATTACACTCCTTTACGGTTCGCAGACTGGCAATGGGCAGTCTCTTGCCGAGGAGCTGGCAGAAAAACTTAAGCAAAATAATTTTGAGGTAACTCTTATCTCTATGGGAGATTTTAAACCAAACACATTAAAGAAAATTGAAAATCTTCTTTTGATTGTGAGTACCCATGGAGAAGGGGACCCACCAGATAATGCGTTATCCTTTTATGAGTTTCTTCATGGCCGTCGAGCCCCCAAATTAGCTGGAATGCAGTACTCCGTTCTTGCACTGGGAGATATGTCCTACGAGTATTTCTGCCAGACAGGAAAAGATTTTGATAAACGGCTTGAAGAGCTTGGGGGAGAGCGGCTGTATGAAAGGGTTGACTGTGACGTCGATTTTGATGAGTCTGCAGCCGAGTGGTTCGAGGGTGTATTACAGTCTCTTAGGAAATCTACAACACCGGCTGAAGACAAATCCTCTTTGCAGGGCGCTGGCGGAAGCGCTCCTGCAGCAGCCGTTTCCTACTCTAGGACTAATCCGTTTAAAGCGGAAATTTTAGAGAATATTAATTTAAATGGACGCGGGTCCAATAAAGAAACCCGCCATCTGGAATTATCGCTTGAAGGGTCTGAACTTACTTTTGAGCCCGGTGATAGTCTTGGAATTTATCCGGAAAATGATCCGATTTTAGCTGATAAATTAATAGAAGAGATGAACTGGAACCCGGATGATATGATTACTATTAATAAGCAGGGAGATCAGCAATTATTGCGTGACGCCCTGATTTCTACGTATGAAATCACTGTGCTTACGAAGCCTTTGCTTGAAAAATCAGCGCTTCTATCTACTCACGATAATCTCCAGGAGCTTCTAAAGGATGGAAACGAGGAAAAGCTTAGAGAGTACCTGGCCGGAAGAGATTTATTGGATCTGGTACGCGACTTTGCTCCATGGAATGCCACTGTCCATGATTTTGCTGCTATTTTACGTAAAATTCCGCCCCGGTTATACTCTATTGCAAGCAGCCTGAAGGCGAACCCAGAAGAAGTCCATTTAACAATTGGGACCGTCCGTTATGAATCTCATGGCAGAGATAGAACAGGCGTATGCTCGGGACAATGTGCAGAGCGTACAGAGCCCGGTGACTCCATTCCAGTCTACGTGCAGCGCAATCCGAATTTTAAACTGCCTGAAGATCCAGATACTCCGATTATAATGATCGGACCTGGCACAGGGGCGGCTCCATTCCGGGCCTTCCTGGAAGAAAGAGAAGAAACCGGAGCAGAGGGAGACTCGTGGATGTTTTTTGGAGATCAACATTTTGTTTCTGACTTTTTGTATCAGGTCGAGTGGCAGCGTTGGTTGAAAGAAGGAGTACTCACACGAATGGATGTTGCTTTTTCAAGAGATACAGAGGAAAAGGTGTATGTTCAGCACCGTATGCTGGAAAAAAGTAAAGACCTTTATCACTGGCTGCAGGAAGGAGCCATTGTGTACGTGTGTGGAGATGAACAATATATGGCAAGTGACGTTCACCAAGCACTATTATCAATAATAGAAAAGGAAGGCGGCCTTAAACCGGACCAGGCAGCCGCTTACCTTGAGGATATGCAGCAGCAGAAACGTTACCAGCGTGATGTTTATTAATTTTAACGAGAAAGGAGTATAACCATGCCAGATAAAAAAGTGCTTGCGGCTCCGGAAGGACCTCCAAGTGATGTTGAGCGAATAAAGAAAGAAAGCAATTATCTGCGCGGCTCTCTTGCTGAAACGCTGAAAGATCGAATAAGCGCAGGAATTCCTGATGATGATAATCGACTAATGAAATTTCATGGGAGTTATTTGCAGGATGATAGAGACCTGCGCAATGAACGCCGTAAGCAGAAGCTTGAACCGGCATACCAGTTTATGGTGCGTGTACGTGCTCCTGGCGGTGTCGCCACTCCGGAACAGTGGCTGACGATGGACCGGCTGGCCAACGATTTTGGAAACGGTACGCTGAAGCTGACAACCCGTCAGGCGTTTCAAATGCACGGTATACTCAAATGGAATATGAAAAGAACCATCAAGGAAATAAATGATTCTCTCATGGACACACTGGCTGCCTGCGGGGATGTAAATAGAAATGTCATGTGTAATCCAAACCCATACCAATCTCAAGTCCATGCAGAGGTATACGAATGGTCAAAAAAATTAAGTGATTACCTCTCTCCGAGGACGAAAGCCTATCACGAAATATGGCTGGATGAAGAAAAAATAGCCGGGACTGAGGATGTGGAAGAAGTTGAGCCAATGTACGGCGATCTTTATCTTCCAAGGAAATTCAAAATCGGAATGGCTGTTCCTCCCTCTAATGATGTAGATGTATTTTCGCAAGATATAGGCTTTATTGCTATTATTGAAGAAGGCGAACTGCAAGGGTTTAATGTAGCTCTTGGAGGAGGAATGGGGATGACCCATGGGGATACAGACACCTATCCTCAGCTCTCAAGAGTTGTCGGCTTCTGTACTCCCGAACAAATTGTGGAAGTGGCTGAAAAAATTATTACGATTCAGCGGGATTATGGTCATCGATCCATTCGAAAATACGCTCGCTTTAAATATACGGTGGATCGTCTTGGACTAGATAACATTGTCGAGGAGCTGCACAATAGACTGGGTTGGAAGCTTGAACAGCCACGTGCTTATTACTTTGAACACAATGGCGACCGCTATGGCTGGGTACAGGGGGAAAAAGGGGAATGGCATCTGACCTTGTTTATCCAAAATGGACGTATAAAAGATTCCGAAGAGTATCATCTGATGACAGGACTGCGGGAAATAGCTAAGATTCATACCGGTGATTTCCGGCTCAGTGCCAATCAAAACCTCGTCATAAGTAAGGTCACCAGTCAAAAAAAGAAACAAATAAATGAGCTTGTTGAAAAATACAATCTGACGGACGGAAAAGAAAATTCGGCATTAAGAAGGAATGCAATGGCATGTGTGGCATTTCCTACATGCGGCCTTGCTATGGCAGAATCCGAAAGATATCTCCCATCTCTAATTGACCATCTTGAAGTCATACTTGAAGAAGCCGGCCTTCGAGATGAAGAAATTGTCATTCGGATGTCAGGCTGCCCCAATGGATGTTCAAGGGCCGCTCTTGGAGAAATAGGTTTTATCGGGAAGGCGCCGGGAAAATATAATTTATACCTTGGTGCGGGATTTGCTGGAGAACGGCTGAACAAAATGTATCGAGAAAATATCGGCGAGGAAGAGATACTAGAGACACTTCGGCCCATTATTTTCTCATATGCCAAAGAAAGAGAAAACGGCGAGCACTTCGGTGATTTCGTAATTCGAAAAGGTTATGTAAAAGAGGTGCGTTCCGGAACGGAATTTCATGCTGAGTAATAACGATAGCTTGTACAAAAATCGTAGCTTGTCGACAAAACATATGGCGACAAGCTACGATTTTGTTATGCTTCGATGAACTTTTTGATAATCGGACGCTTTTCAGAGTTGTTTTACGTTTCATTTGATTATGCTGCTTATACTATGGAAAGGAGGCCAATACAAGGCCTCATTTTCTAAGGGGTGCAAATTAGACGCATTTCACCCGGTTAATAGGTGATAAAAAGATGTTATTTACTTTCTTCTAATGCTTTTCTCTCTTCTTCTAATTTTTTTCTTTCCTCTTCTAATGTTTTTCTCTCTAATTTCATCTGCTTTCTTTTTTCAATTAAGCGTCTGATCTGTTCTATTTTTCTTCGTTCTTTTAATTTATTTGCTTCTTCCTGCTCACGCTGGGCTAATAATCTGTATCTTTCTTCGCTGTTGGAAGCAGCTTCCATTTTTAATCTTAGTTCCTTTACTTTTCTGCGTTCTTCTCTTACTTTTATTCTTTCATTTTCTAATTTGTTTCTCTCTTCTACTTTTTTCTTATATTCTTCACTGTAACTCATATTTTTCACAACCTCATCATCATATTCGAATTCTTCTTCTATCATCTCAATCAGGCTTTCAAAACTTGGACTTTCTTGGGCCGGGACTTCGTCGAGAATTTCCATTTCAGGGTTTACCATAACCACTGGTTCTGCTGCGTCAGGAATAGAAGCCTTAACAGTTTCATCTGACTCAGTCACAGGATGAGCTTTAGCAGGTTCTGTAGTCAAAGGCGGTGCCGCTGAATTCGTCTCACTTGTCTCAGACAGCAAATTCTCTTCTATTGGAATCAAGTCTTCGGCTGACATGTGTTCCACTTCATCCCAGACCGTCAATATATCGTTAACGACCCTGTCCCACGTGTAATGTTTTTCCGCAAGCGTGCGGCCGTAACGTCCCATTTCCTGCGCTGCTTTAGGATTGGAAAGGAGATAGGCCAGGTGTGTCGCGAATTCTCCAGTATCTTCTGGATTTGTGACGACGATTCCGTTCTTATACGGCTCCATCACTTCTTTGTTGCCGCCCCGGTCGGTCGTAATGATCGGAATGGCAGCAGCCATTGCCTCATAATGGACCCGGGCCAGCGGTTCCTGCCATTGTGATGTGCAGACAAAAATATCGGAAGCTGCAAACCATTCCTGAATTTTATCGGATGGAACAAATCCTGTTTGAATAACTTGTATTGGAAGACGTTCTGCGAGGGCACGGACATACGCAATATAATCGGTGATTCCTTCCTCACTGAACCATTTACTTCCCATAATTACTAAGGCAATATCGGAATGCTGTTTTATTAGCTCAGGGATAGCTCGTATGAGGACATCAATTCCTTTATTTGGAGAAAGCCTTCCGGCATATAATATGACCTTTTTGGAGCCGAGTCCATGTTCATTGCGGATGCGGCTTCTTATTTCTCTTGCTTCTCTTGAATAAGAAGGAACAAAGCGCTCTAAATCAACTCCGGAATAGATTGTTTTCAGTTTAGGCGCAGCTTCTGGAAATAATTCCTTGATCGTATGGCCGATATAGTTGCTGATAGTGATAATTTTATTGACGTTTCGTACAGCGAGTGCCCCTTCGTCCCGATCAATCTTTTCAGCTTTAAACATATCGTTGTGCATACTCAGAATGATTTTTGAGTCTGGGGCAACCGCACGGATTGTATTGACGAGCCGCGGCCGGTTGAATATATGAATAAGATCATATGAAGTTGGATCGGCAGAAAGAAATTGCATAACATTCTCTCTGTAAATTTCTAGAATTCCTCCATCCACCCGCACATAACGGATGCTGCCCTTCAATTCTTCGGAAGGGAGTAATTCGTCACTTCTGCCGAGCACCGTAATATTATGCTTCTGCTTTAATTCAGGTAGTGCTCCGTCAATATAAGTCTGTATTGCCCCGCCTCGTATGGCGGGCACCGGTAATTTTTCAGTGCAGATGATTAAGACGTTCATGTCTCCTGGTTTCCTCCTTTCCTATCCTTAGCGAGTTCTTCTAACACATTCCATTTACTATCTTCCAAAGCAATAATACTTTTCAGTTCTTGATCTAATTCTTCGGTCATAGTAATTGTCGGCGAGTAGAGGATTTCTTTGACATTTTTGTAAAAAAGATTCGGAAGTGCTAAATCGATGAGAAGAATCTCGTATACCTCATCGGAGATAGGATTGGATTGTTCATATGCCTCGATCATTTCCCGTATCCATTGAATGTCCCAGACGCCGAGAGAGTGCATGCGGTCATTGATTAATTTTCGTAAATCCCGGATAGTGATATCAAAAGCTACTCCATCTAAGTCAATGATCCACATTCCATTTTCACCCATCTGCGCATTTGACCATCCGTAATCCTGGTGGACCAGCCCGGTATCGGAAATTCCGCGTGCGACAATCTCGTCATAGGACGAGTGAGCAAGCCGTTTACGTGCCTCTGACACCTGCTCTTTAAACATATCCACTACTGAAAGAACGGTAGAGCTGACAGGCATTTCAGGGTAGGCTTCTGCAACCTCGTGGAACCATCTGAATTTTTTTTCCATTCTTGCGTACGTCCGCGGCCACCTGTGAAGACGAGAGGACATTTCAGCCTCAGGCGGAGGTACATAACCTTTCGAAAGCTTATGAAATTCTCCGAGCGCTGTACACAGTTTTCTTGTTCCATCAATGTCCTGTTCCACCTGATATAGCGATTGCACCCATTCAGCTACAAACCAGAGCTTGCCTCCCATTTCGATATAGTTTTCGCCGGTTATAGTTTTAATGATCGCGGGGACCCTCATTTGCTTTTCCATTACGAGATACTCCTGGGCTCCAAGGCTGAATTTGCTTTTTGTCGGCCGTCGGTGAAGAATTTTTAAACTGAAGGTGCCTTTATCCGTTTCCATTCTCCAGATCGCTCCACCCAGGTCAGCTTTTGTTGCCATCACCGTTAAGTCCGTGGGGGTTAAGTCATAATGCTCCATTACCTGGAATGCCATATTTTCAATATAATCTGGAACATAAAAATCATTTGGGTTTTCTTCATGATTCCACGGCTGTATGAGTTGTTCAGACATTATTTCACCTCCGTTTTATCAATATCTTATTCTTCCATGAATGACCCGGTATGGATTCTTTCCTTACAAATTAATAAAATAGGCGGGAAAAAATAGGATATTGACGTGCCGGTAAATGAAGGCATGCAGCAGCATTCTGATTTTGCCGGGCAGGCAGCACCAGCTGAAAAATCAGTAACTGAAGGAAAAAAATACTTTTCCCTTGGAGGCAAGTTGGCCTAGTATCCGCCGTTACGGAAGAAGAATTCAATCAATATTGTATTTGTAAGAACAGCTATCTTATATAGTTCGGTTTATGTATATATGGGAAGCGAAAAAGAAAGGAGCTCAACTATGAAAGGACTCATACTTGCAGCTGGAAGAGGCACACGGTTGAGACCGCTCTCTTATACCAAACCAAAGCCGCTGCTGCCTGTAATGAATCAGCCCGTAATCAGTTACAGCATTGAGAAGCTGCGCAGTCTGGGAATATACGACATTGGTATTGTTATTCATCCTGATCAGCAGGAAGTTTTTCAAGAATATCTGGTAGACCTGAAGAGTGAGGATATACAACTGAGTTATATTTATCAAACCAACCCGAAAGGTATTGCTCATGCTGTTGGGCAGGCGGAAGAGTTTATCGGAACTGATGATTTTTTGTTATTGCTCGGGGATAACCTTATTGGTGACCAGCTTCATTCATTTAAAAAGGCGTTCGAGAGTGAGGAAATTCATGGAACTGTGATGGTGACGAAAGTTAAGGAACCAAGTGATTATGGTATTGCAGAAATAAAACACCAGAAAATTGTTGGATTGGAAGAAAAGCCTGCTCACCCTAAATCAAATATGGCCGTTATCGGGGCTTATCTTTTTGATTTCAACATTTTCTGTGCAATAAAAGCAATAAAGCCTTCAGCACGAGGAGAGTATGAGATTACAGATGCGATTCAATGGATGATTGATAACGGTTTCAGTATAAATTATTTAGAAGCAAAAGAACCAACCTTTGATGTGGGGACGATGGAGCGATGGCTCGAAGCAAATCAATGGCTTCTTCAAAATAAGTATGTCTCAGAGAGTTCTTCTCCACTTTCATTTCCTCGGACAGTTATTATCCCACCTGTTATTATTGGAGAAAGTTGTAAAATAAAAGACGCGGTGATTGGTCCTTACGTATCGATTGATTCCGATGTTGTTTTGAAAAAAATGCAGCATTCGAAACAGTATTGTCTTAAAAAATTCACGAATAAAGAATATACCTTATACGATTGCAGACAGTGTGTTTGGAGAAAAATCAAAGCTGATCGGCAAGGATTTGAAAGAAAACACACTACACGGTGTATTTGGAGATGATTCAACCTTTATTCTTTCTAATTCAAAACTTAAAAAGAAAAAGTAATGAAAAAGAGAGCAGCGGCTACTCTCTTTTTTTTATTGCGAAAAAGGAGTCTTACTGCTGATCAAGGAATGTAAAAGCAGAACTTCGGACCATAGATCTTGGAAACGACAGAGATCACAGGAGGAATGTACACAGAAGAGTTGCTGAATGCTGTGGCAGCTCCCGTGCTCATTCAAAAATTAAAGCGCTTGATATCGTATGCCTTGATCCGAAAAAGGAACTTAGAGATATCACCTTAAAAACGGCGGTACACACCATGCTTTCTTTCTTAACCGGCTACATAAAAAGGAAATTCGTTATAATTCCATAAGAAGAACGTATATTAGTAAGGAATTGACAGTATCTTAAGAAAGCGCTTACAATATAATTAAGCAGGTACACGTAAAAAGAATTACAGGCTTGTCAGCGGAAAAGAGTGTGTAGGATGTCATTGAGTAAAGACTCGCGTATAGGGAGAAGTGCTGTTCTGTTAGTGCTCAGTGATACTCCAGTCACGGAATTAGAGCAAATTAAAAAATTACAGTGGAAATGCTGTACGGGAAAAGTTGGTTCTATGGAAGCCCAAAAGGTGGTAGCCGCCATTGAGACTGCTTCAAAAAAGCATGAAATAATTAAAACGGGATTGTACCGGGAAGGTCATGCCTTATATCATGCTATCGTTGAAGCGCTTCATGGAGTTACGCGCGGGCAGATGCAGCTGGGATCCATGCTTCGAACGGTCGGATTGCGGTTCGCTGTGGTTAGAGGCACACCGTATATAAACGATCATGAAGGAGAATGGATCGCAGTTTCCCTGTATGGCACGATTGGAGCACCAGTAAAAGGTGCCGAGCACGAAACGATCGGTTTAGGAGTAAATCATATTTAAATAAGCGGCCTATAGTTATTAGCAGAAAATAGGAGGCTGTATCAACGGAACCTTTGCAGGTTTCTTTGGTACAGTTTTTTTAATGAGAGGAAAAGGAATTAAGAACGGGGGGATGAAAATGGTAATTCTTACAGGAAACTCACTTACCATGGACGAAGTGAAAGATGTAATATTCTGTAAGGAGCCGGTAAGCGCAGATCAAGAGGCGATAGCAAAAGTACAAGAAAGCCGAAAAGCGGTAGAGAATATCGTCGAAAATGGTTCGATTGTTTACGGTATTAATACCGGGTTTGGAAAATTTAGTGATGTATTAATTCAAAAACACGATGTGCAGGCTCTGCAAAAAAACCTTATTTATTCTCATGCATGCGGCATTGGCGCCCCGTTTCATGAAACCGTGTCCCGGGCTATGCTGCTGCTTCGCGCAAATGCCCTTTTGAAAGGATACTCGGGTGTGCGTCCATTCTTAATTGAAAAATTAATTGAATTTTTAAATAAACAAATACATCCTGTCATACCAGAAAAGGGGTCACTTGGAGCAAGTGGAGATTTGGCCCCACTATCTCATTTAACACTTGCTCTACTAGGGGAAGGGATGGTCTTCTATCAGGGTGACCTTTTACCTGCCGGAAAGGCACTGCAAGGAGAAGGAATAGAACCGCTGATACTCACTGCCAAAGAAGGACTGGCGATGATTAACGGAACGCAGGCAATGACCGCAGCCGGGATAACAGCATACCTGGAGGCTGAAACACTTGCGTATCAATCGGAAATGACGGCCGCCATCACACTGGAGGGATTACGCGGAATTGGGGATGCATTTGATGAAGATATTCACACAGCACGCGGCTATCCGGAACAGACGGCTACTGCAGAAAGAATAAGAACATATCTAGAAAAAAGCAAACTCGTAACCTCGCAGGGTGAGCTCCGTGTCCAGGATGCTTATTCTCTTCGCTGCATTCCTCAGGTTCACGGAGCCACCTGGCAGGCATTGAACTATGTCAAAGAAAAGCTTGTGATTGAAATGAATGCAGCTACCGATAATCCTCTCATTTTTAACGGCGGACAAAAAATTATTTCAGGAGGGAATTTCCACGGCCAGCCTATTGCGCTGGCAATGGATTTTTTGGGAATTGCCATGGCCGAGCTCGCAAGCATTTCCGAACGGAGAATTGAAAGACTTGTCAATCCCCAGTTGAATGATCTGCCTCCTTTTTTAAGTCCAGAACCAGGTCTGCAGTCAGGGGCGATGATAATGCAATACGCTGCAGCTTCGCTCGTTTCTGAGAATAAAACGCTGGCGCATCCGGCAAGTGTGGATTCGATCCCATCCTCCGCAAATCAAGAGGATCATGTAAGCATGGGAACGATCGCTGCCAGGCATGCCGCCCAAATTATTGAGAATGTGAGAAATGTTGTGGCAATTGAAACAATCTGTGCAATACAGGCAGCAGAATACCGCGGAAAAGACAAGATGGCACCGCGCACAAGAGCATATTTAGAGAAAGCCAGAAGAGCGGTTCCATTTATCGATTGTGATCGTCCCTTTTACAAAGATATACAATCCATGGCTGAATGGTTGAAGGCATCCCCCGCTCCAAAACCAGATCGAGACGTCAAAGCAGCACAATCGTAACTCACTCCTTTGATTCTTTTTAGTATGACTATTGAGGAAGTAAATAATGCTGGTAATAAAAGCCGTATACTTTCTATGATAAAGAAATGAGCATTTGGAAATCATAATATTGTGGTATGCTTTCCCATACTTTAAAGAAAAGAGGAGAAGAAATGAATAAATTTTTTCGTCAAAATAATCCGTTCTTTAAGATGGGGCGAAGAAGGAATTTCTTTGGTGCAAAGAGAAGAGGTAACCGTGGAAGAATGGGAATGTTCTTGTCTTTATTAGGAGTTGGAGCCGGCGCTGCCTGGTTTGGTCTATCACAGGGGCGCACCCAAAACAGCCAGCAGATGCAGAACATGCTCTCCGGGCTTCAGCGCAACATGCCTGCTGCAGAAACTGCCTTCTCAGAAGAAATTACCCCGGACACGCCAAATAAAGAGAACGAATAAAATGGTTTGTAGGAGCCTGGGAATTGGCTCAGGCTCCTTTTCCATACATACCAGCTATTTTCTTTAGCTGCATGGATGACAGGCAAAAATGGAGGCTTCTTCTTAAAAAGAAAGGAGTAAGTCATGGAATGGAAATCAAAACGTGTTGCCGCTGTGCCGCCGTATTTATTTTCCCACATTAACAAGCAGAAAGCCGAGCTCTTAAAAATGGGTGCAGATGTGATTGATCTAGGTATCGGTGCCCCTGATCTGCCTACAGCTCCACATATTGTAGATAAGCTGATTGAAGAAATGAAAGACCCTTTAAACTTTAAATATTCTTCGTATGGAGGCTGTGATGAATTTCGGGAAGCTGTGGCGGCATACTACCAGAGGGAATTTTCTGTAGAACTGGATCCGTCTAAAGAAATTTTAGCATTAATTGGATCGAAGGAAGGGATCGGCCATTTTTTTCCTTCTGTGTTAAATCCAGGTGATTCTATTTTACTGCCGGACCCCGGCTACCCTGCCTATCAGGCAGCAGCCGTATTAGCAGGTATCGAACCAATTTCATATCCATTAAAGGAAGAAAATTTATTTATTGTAGATTTTGATGATATTGAAAAACAGAAGGCTGAAGAAGCCAAGGCACTCGTGTTGAATTATCCAGGTAATCCGACTGCAGCCTCCGTGGAACCTTCGTTTTTTCAAACAGCTGCGGATTTTGCAGAAAAGTATAATTTACTGCTTATTCATGATGCTGCATATAACCGGGTCACGTTTGGGGCCTATGATGCCCCGAGTCTTCTGCAAGCGAAGGGCGAGCGCGGAAGATTGGTAGAGTTTGGATCACTTTCAAAAGCCTACTGTATGACAGGGTGGCGGATCGGTTATGCGGCAGGATCGGAAAAAGCATTGGAAAGTCTTGCTGTGATGAAAAGCAACCTGGACACAAGTCAGTTTCTGCCGGTGCAAAAAGCAGCTGCCTTTGCATTAACGGGGGATCAGGCATGTGTAAAAAAACAAAACCACATTTTTGAAAATCGGATGGAGACGATGTACAAAGAGCTTCGCAAAGGAGGAATTGAACTGCACAAGCCAAAGGGGAGCATTTTCTTATGGTGTAAAGTACCGGGTCAGAGACATTCTAAAGAATTTGCCGAAAATTTGCTGAAGAAAGAAGGAGTAATTGTTTCTCCTGGTGCTGCATTTGGTTCGGCCGGAGAGAATTATTTTAGGATCTCTTTATCCGTTGATGAAAATAGATTACTAGAAGCCGCGGCAAGAATCAGTCATTTTATTGCTGAGGGAGGAAGTTAATATGCCAGAAATGAGCTGTGCGGAAGCAATCGTTGAGTGTATGGTACGTGAACAGGTGAAAAAAGTATTCTGTGTACCAGGAGAAAGTTATCTTCCGTTATTGGATGTTCTTTATGACAGTGACATCGACGTTATTTCGAACCGTCATGAAGGTGGTGCTGCGTTTATGGCCGAAGGGTATGCAAAGGCAACAAATGAAACTGCTGTCGTGCTTGCAACAAGAGGAGTAGGTGCCTCTAACCTTTCCATCGGTATTCATACTGCTTTTCAGGATTCTACCCCAATGGTCGTATTTCTTGGGCAGGTCCAGTCAAATTTTAAAGGAAGAGAAGGCTTTCAAGAAATGGAGCTGGACAGGTTTCTCAGTGAAATGACAAAGTGGGGTGTAGAACTTCTTCAGTCGGAACGCACCCCGGAACTGATTCAAAGAGCATTTAGAACAGCTGTATCCGGGCGTCCCGGGCCGGTGGTGGTATCTCTTCCGGAAGATGTTCTTCCGCAGGTGGCGGAAATGACTTTTGCCCCGCCTTCTGCAGCGCCAAAACCGACGTTAACTAAAGAACAAGGAATAGATGTCTTCCGCCATATAAACAGTGCAGAGCGTCCGGTAATTATTGCCGGCGGCGGAATAAAGGCAGCGAATGCGGAATCCTCCCTAAAAAAGCTGGCAGAGCAAACCGGGATACCCGTTGTTTCATCCTTTCGGAGGCAGGATGTTTTTCCAAACAATCATGAGCTTTATTGTGGTCACTTAGGGCTGGGAAGTCCAAGCCAGCAAGTGGAAACGGTGAAAAAGGCAGACGTTATTTTGGCTATCGGTTCTAGATTGTCTGAGGTCACCACACAGGATTATACCATTATTACATCTGATCATACCCTCATACATATTGATATTGATACAAATAGTATTGGAAAAGTTTTTCCGCCGGTACTCGGGATTGCAGCCGATGCAAAGAATGCCTGTGATGCCTTAATAGAGGAATGCAGGGAGGTAGATGTGAAGCGTTGGATATCCTGGAAAACTGAGCGGAGAGAAGCTTTTGAAAAAAGTAGTCGTCTTGAAGATGTCAGGGAAGAAAAAGTTTCTATCGGCTACAAGGAAATCATGTCGATTTTTAATGAATTAAAGCCAAAGGATTGCTTTGTTACCAACGATGCAGGAAATTTCGCGGCATGGCTTCATAATTTTCACACTTTTACGGCGGAAAAATCTTTTGCTGGGCCGACGTCCGGGGCGATGGGATACGGATTTCCCGCAGCGATAGGTGCAAAGCTTGCACTTCCAAAAAAACCAGTAGTAAGTTTTTCAGGGGACGGAGGCTTTATGATGACGATGCAGGAAATCGAAACAGCCGTCCGCTGTAAGGTAGCAGTTATTGCGTTGGTATTTAATAATGCCACCTACGGCACCATCCGAATGCATCAGGAAAAGATTTATCCGGATCGGGTAATCGGAACGCGTTTCGGGGAGGTGAATTTCTCGAAAATTGCAGACGCAATGGGAGCCGTGGGAGTGAGAGCAGAGTCGGCTGTAGAATTTCGAAAAGCTTTTCAAAAAGCTCTGCAGGAAACGGAACGGCCGGTGATAATAGAGATGAAAATGAATCCAAAGCAACTCTCTCCGACAATGATTTTATCTGAATAGCAAGACTAAAACCTGGTGGAAGCCGGGTTTTTTGTATAGGACATTTACAAGATAAGCTGAGGCTTTCTTTTTTTGGAGCAGGAGGCAAGGATAGTAATTCATTAAAAGAACTTAAAATTCAGATTTCTTTTTAAATAAAGGTTGACTAAGAAGGATATCATGCATTAAAGTTTATATTTAGAAGGAAAAACTTCATCAGAGGAGACGGTATGAATAATAACGTGCGGGAGACGATTAAAAAGCATTATGGATCATTGTCCCACGGTCAAAAGAAAGTAGCAGAGTTTTTTATTCACCATCTTGATGAAGCGGCGCTTTTGACAGCGTTCCAGATTGGTAAAAAGACTGGTGTGAGCGAAACGACTGTTATCAGGCTCTCATATGCTTTAGGTTTTCGAGGATATTCACAGATGCAGGAAAGCATCCGGAAAAATTGGCTGGCTGAAAAGAAGCCCACATCTAATTCTGATACGTCAAGACAGGACAATACGCAAAACAAAATTCAACACGTTTTCGAGAAGGAGAAATCCATTTTAAATCAACTTCCAGGACAATTACACTCAGGAGAGCTATGGAATGCAGCAAAAAAATTAATAAAAGCGGATCGAATTTTCATAGGAGGGTTTGGCAGCTCCTTTTCAGCCAGCTATTGGCTGTATTACGCATTAAAGCAAATGCGTCCGAATGTTTCTTCTTCCAGTGAAACTGGATTTTTACTAGAAGATATTTGTGAGCTTGGTAAAAATTCAGCCGCCGTCATTTTTTCATTTCCACGCTACCGAAAAGAAGCAATCCTCCTGGCGGATGCAGTGAAAGAGCAGCAGGCGCCTATCATTGCATTAACGAACAGGCATCTATCTCCGCTGGGACATACCGCAGAAATTACGCTGACGACTGAGGAGCAGATGAATGCGGGCCATCACTCCATCGCTTCAGTCATCTGCCTGACGGAAATGTTGATTGCCGGTATTCAATCATTGGATCAAGAGGCTGTTAGCAGCCGCCAACAGAAGCTGGAACAGTTGTATGCCGCTCAAAATCTTTTTCTTGAATAACATTTAGTGGGAAAGGGGTAATGGAATGAACAGTCTGCCTAAATCGAAGGAAACAGAGGTTATGGAAGCATATAGTAAGAGTGATTATGCAAAATTCGTACTCCCATCATTATTAGGAATATTATTATTTATGGTCCCTGTAACATTAGAAGAAGGAATAACGATTCCCGTTGCATTCTTAGCAAACCAGCTGAACGCCTGGCTGGCCACAGCCATCCCTTATTTTGCTGTCGGAACTATTATTATTTCTGTACTTGCTTCCTTGGCTGCAATGCTTCTTAAACCGGCATTTGTACTAGAAAGTCCTTTTCTATCCAATCTTCTTAATGTCAGCAGGTTTTGGCTTGCCGCCAGGATTCTCGGGATGTTTTTCGCAATAATGGCCTTGTTTCAGCTTGGTCCTGAGATGATTTTTTCAGAAAATACGGGCGGGCTGCTCTTGTTCGAATTAATACCGATACTGTTTACTACCTTTTTGCTGGCAGGCTTGTTTTTGCCACTGCTATTAAATTTTGGCCTTCTGGAGTTTTTTGGAACTCTTTTAATAAAATTAATGCGTCCGGTGTTTACTCTGCCGGGGAGGTCCTCTCTTGATTGTCTTGCTTCCTGGGTCGGAGACGGAACGATCGGGGTTTTATTAACGACCAAGCAGTATGAGCAGGGGTACTATACGAAAAGAGAAGCAGCTGTGGTTGCAACGACTTTTTCAGTGGTATCGATAACGTTTACAATTGTTGTTATTTCCTATTTAGAAATGGAGCATTATTTTCTTCATTATTATTTTACTATTATTGTCGCCGGATTGGCAGCAGCTATTATCATGCCGCGTATTCCTCCACTGTCGAAGAAAGCAGAGAGCGGCTTTGAAGAAACAGAGCTTAAAACCGAAAAACCTATCCCTGCCAACATTTCTACAGTCAAATGGGGAATTTTTCAAGCTGTCAAAAAAGCTAAAACGAATGAAAGGTTCTCCGCCGTTATGAAGCAAAGCCTTCACAACGTCCTCGATATGTGGTTTGGTGTAATTCCTATAGTGATGGCAATTGGGACGGTGGCTCTCATAATTGCAGAATACACTGCCACTTTTACGATAATTGGAATGCCATTTGAACCAATTCTTGCATTGATGCAGGTGCCGGAGGCTTCAGAAGCAGCTCAAACAATGGTTGTCGGCTTTGCAGATATGTTCTTACCGGCAGTCATTGGAAGCGGAATTGAAAGTGAAATGACGAAGTTTATTATCGCATGTGTTTCTGTCACTCAGTTAATTTATATGTCAGAAATGGGCGGACTGCTGCTTGGTTCGAAGCTGCCCGTACGCTTGCTGGATCTGATTTTTATATTTCTTTTGCGTACATTCATTACTCTTCCCATCGTAGTTGGCATTGCTCATATCATTTTTTAATCGATTCGATTTTGGAGGTCGTGCTTGATGTGTGATCCATTATATTATTTAAATCTTCATAAAGATAGCCTGCTTAACACGTACACCGAATTGCATGCATTGGCGGAACCAAGCTGGCAGGAAAAATATACGTCAGACTATATTAAAAAGAAGCTTTCAGCAGCAGGCTATCACGTTCGTACGTATGCCGGTCATTACGGACTTACTACAGATCTTCCCGGTAAGAGCCAAAAAGTTATTGCACTTCGTGCTGACATGGATGCGCTTTTGCAGGAGAAAAATGGAAAGATAATTGCAAATCATTCCTGCGGGCACGACGCCCACAGTACGATGGTGTTATATACCGCACTGGCGCTTATTCAGAACCGGGTAAAGCTCGATCATACCGTCCGGTTCATTTTTCAGCCTGCCGAAGAAAAAGCAGAAGGCGCAAGCTGCATGAAGAAAGAAGGTGTATTGGAAAATGTATCTTTTTTAGCCGGTATTCACCTGAGGCCCGCCTTTGAAGTACCATTCCAAAAAGCCTCCCCTGTCATCTCACACGGTTCTACTGCAGCATTAAGAGGAACGATCAGGGGATTGCAGGCGCACGCCTCGCGTCCGGAAGAAGGGAACAATCCGATTGAAGCAGCCTCATTATTAATTCAAGCATTACAGAGCATTAGGCTGAAAGAAAAAGGCCGTTATTCACTAAAAATTACTTCCATACAGAGTGGGGAATCATCAAATATTATACCAGAGACAGCCAGGTTCAATTTTGATCTTCGGGCGGAGACGAATGACATAATGCAGCGATTGCTGACAAAAGCAAAATCAATCATTTTGAACATAGCTGAACTGACGGAGTCAGACATTTCTTTCGAGATAGAAGGATATTCACCTGCCGCAGTCTTTAATGCATCAGCTGTCGATACTGCATCAAAGGCAATCGCACATGTACTGGGAGAGGATAACGTCGTTCCTGACTGTGTTTCCCCAGGGGCAGAGGATTTTCATTATTACACTCTTGATAATCCGGGCCTGGCAGCAACCATGATCGGGCTTGGCTGCGACTTAAAACCGGGCCTGCACCATCCTGATATGAGTTTTCAACCTGATGCACTACTCTATGGTGCTAAAATTTTATCAAAGCTGATGCTGCTTGCAGATAAACAGGCATTGGGAGAGGAGAGTGCCGGATGAATATTTTAATACAACTCATGGAAACGCCGCATCAATTAGAGCAAGTCCGGAAACTTGAAGCAGCTATTTGGGGAAGAGATGAGTCTGTACCGATTCACCAAACTTCGACGGCTGTAAAAAATGGAGGCTTTGTCTTAGGAGCTTTTATTCATGATGAATTAGTTGGCTTTCAGTACAGTTTTCCAGGGTTTGACGGCAATATTCCTTATCTATGCTCTCATACACTTGGGATAAAAAAAGAATTTCGGAAAATGGGAGTTGGCAGAAAGCTGAAGCTGGCTCAAAAAGAAATGGCGCTGCGAAAGAACTATGAATTGATTACCTGGACGTATGATCCGCTGGAAACCGTAAATGGTTATTTGAATCTTCATAAGCTTGGAGCGGTTTGTTCTACATATCTTAATGATGCGTATGGAGAATTAGCTGATGGATTGAATGATGGCCTGGCTTCAGATCGGTTTTTGGTGAGCTGGTCCATTCAAAATGAGAAAAGAGTAAGTAGAATTGATTCGATTGAAACGATAAATTGTGCGTTTCAAGTATCAATAAGAAACGGATTTTTGTTTCCAAATCAGGTTCAAGCCAAGGTTCATGACAATCTGGTGTTAGTCCCTGTACCAGGAAACTTTCAGCAGATGAAAAGGGAGAGCATGTCCATTGCGAAAGAGTGGAGGAACCGGTGCCGGAGTGTATTTACTTCTTATTTTGATGAAGGATGGGAAGCAACTGATCTACGAAGAGATAATAAAAACAACAATTTATTTTATTATCTGCTGGAGAAACGAAGATGAGGAGAGTTTACAATGGAGATAAATAACATAATTCTCAGGCACATTAAAATGGATCTTCTGCATCCATTTACTACGAGTGTTGGAACGGAAAAAGATAAAGAGATTATTATAGTAGAAATTCAATCAGTAAACGGTGAATCAGGATGGGGTGAATCGGTCTCCATAACTGATCCAATATACAATGAGGAAACAATAACAACAAATTGGCACATTATAAGTGATTTTTTAATTCCATTATTATTTAAAGAAAATATCTCTCATCCAGTTAAAGTCACCGAACGATTCAAGAAGATACGCGGTAACTTTAACGCAAAAGCAGCTCTCGAATGTGCGATATGGGACTTATATGCGAAGGAACAAAAAGTGCCGCTTGCAAAAGCGCTGGGAGGGAAGAAAAAGCATATTGATGTTGGCATAAGCGTTGGAATTCAAGCCTCTGTATCGGAAATGCTCGATCAAATCAAGCTTTCGTTAAATCAAGGCTACCAGAGGGTAAAAATTAAAATTAAGCCGAAATGGGATGTAAATATATTAGCAGCTGTTAGAGAAGCCTTTCCTGACATTGAACTGATGGCGGATGCAAACTGTGCTTATACGTTAAAGGATATCGATCATTTGAAAAAGCTGGATGATTTTAACTTAATGATGATTGAACAGCCATTTGCTCATGACGACATTGTCGATCATGCCAGACTGCAGGAACAGCTGCAGACTCCCATTTGTCTTGACGAAAGTATTCATTCTGCGGAAGATGCACGAAAAGCAGTCGAGCTGGGAAGCTGTCGCATAATTAATTTGAAAATCGGCCGTGTCGGCGGGTTAACTGAGTCTAAAAAAATTCATGATTTTTGTAAATCAAGAAATATTCCTGTCTGGTGCGGGGGCATGTTAGAGAGCGGCATTGGGCGTGCCCATAATATTGCATTAACGACCCTGGAGAATTTTATTCTTCCTGGAGATACAGCCCCTTCCTCCCATTACTGGGAAGAGGATATTATTGAACCTTCGTTTGAAATGAAAGAAGGGGGTATTCCTGTACCTGATGGCTTTGGAATAGGAGTGCAACCAAAAAGAAAGCTGCTGGAGCAGCTGACATTAAAAAGTAAAGTATTTTCGAAGGCATCCATATAAGGGTGCTTTTTTCCATGCTATGCTAAACTTTATTGGAATTTATTGTTATTTTTCTCGTGCGATAGCCACTTTCTGCTTTAAAGAACAGCTTCTTACACCAACTATTGATAAACTATAGGTGATTATTGTTATGTTTAAGTGTGTAAAATATAGGTGAAACAGTGAACTGTAATTGGAAATGTATTAAAATATAATAATCATAGAACAGCTGGTTAATGAAGGAGGAGCATGTGTTGAGGATGGAAAAGAATTTACATAAAGATGCTATGAAAATGTTGAAGCTGACGAGCAGAACATTTTATATTCCAATAACCCTGCTGGAACCAAAACTTAAAAAAACAGTCGCCTCAGCATATCTATGTATGAGAGCCATGGACGAAATAGAAGACCACCAATCACTGGATTTACGTACAAAGTATTATTTGTTGCGCTCGGCGAGTGAATTCTTAAACGGGCCATTCAATAATGAAGCATACCATGCTCTGCTTGAGCCTTACAAAAAAGAGCTTCCTGAAGTTACCTGGAGGCTAGGCGATTGGATCTCACTTTGTCCTGACGAAGCAGTGGAAAACGTAAAAGCTTCCACAAGCACGATGGCTGATGGGATGGCGTATTGGGCACAAAAGAATTGGGAGATTAAAAATAGAGAAGATCTCGATGATTATACATACTATGTAGCTGGATTAGTAGGGGTTATGCTTTCGGATATCTGGGAGCAGATTGCCGGTAACAAAACGAACAGAGAGCTTGCTGTAGCTTATGGACGAGGATTACAAGCGGTCAATATGCTCCGAAATCAGCAGGAGGATGATGAACGCGGTGTGTCATTCCTCCCTGATGGTTGGAGCGAGCAGGACCTGTTTACATATGCAGAAAACAATCTTGCATTAGGCGAGGAATACATGAAAGATCTTGACAATAGAAGTATTATTTTATTTTGTAAAATACCATTAACACTCGCTAAAAAAACTATTAACGCCCTTAAAAGCGGCAGAGAAAAGATGTCGAGAACAGAAGTAGAAACCACCATTGATGAGATTGTAAATGAAAGAAGATAAAAAGAAAGCTATTAAATATTGGGATTAATAAGCAGGGAGGGGCAGGGTCCTTTCCTGCTTTATTTTTTCGTTGTAAAAAGTGAAAACATGGTAATCTGAAGTGGTAGCCCGAAGTATAGAAAGTTAATCATCATAAGATTGAGGAATTAATTTATTAACAATGAAAACAATGGTAACGAAAACACATGCCATTAATAAGGGACGTATCCCACCATGATCTACAGTATGAAAGAGTATCTCTCTACTTAGGGGTCCTACCAACAAACCGCGGAAAACATACACTAAGCAAATTTTGACATAAACAAAGCCGAGTTTCCTATGCTAAGGAATCTTTGGCTTTTTTTATTATTGGGGTAACGTTAGAAAATGCGGAATTACAAATGGCAAAATGAGTAGCAAAATGTTTTGCTACTCATTTTACTATAATCAGCTTCATTTATTATTGTTTTAATAAATAGTAGGAATTAAACCACCGTCCATTCGAACTGCTGTACCTTTTATAGCACCCGAATGTGGGCTGCTTACAAATGCAATCATTCTTCCTATCTCGAAAGGACGAATAAACCTTTCAATATGTGAATCAGGTAAATTAGACAATACAAAGTCCTTTTCAATTTGTTCGAAAGATTTACTAGAATTACTATACATGTCTTTGAGTATATTTTCGACATTCTCCGACAATGTAGGCCCGGGCAAAATGGTATTAATTGTGACTTCTTTGCCCTTGGTTAAAAATGATAATGATTTTGATAAAGATAAAATCATTGATTTAGTCACAGCATACTGTGGCATATTTCCTGAAGGCATAACAGCTTCTTCACTAGCAATAAAAATAATTCTGCCAAAGTTTTTATTTAGCATTTTATCTATATAAAATCTTGACATGTTATCAGCAACAAGAAAATTTGTGTCAAAATATTTCTTCCAAACTTCATCATTGACTTTTTCATAAGTCATCATTTCGTATACTCCTAAATTATTCACAAGAATATCTACATTAGGATGATTATTGTATATATTTTCTCTTTCATCTCTGTTCAATAGATTACCAGAAGCATTTTGAGGATTAGTTTCTGGATATATTTTCTTTATGTCATTAACAACAATTTCTACTTCTTTATTGTTTCTACCGTTGACTAAAACATCCACACCCTCTTTTGCAAGTTCGAAAGCTATTGCCTTTCCTATCCCTTTAGTTGAACCAGTAATAAGTGCATTTTTATTCTTTAATTGTAGATCCATTATATTACTCTCCTTTATTAGCTAAACTTAATACATTTAAATAAAAAGTAATCGTATTGCGAACAAAATTTTCTTTTGTGCTTTTTTCATTTTCAACTAAACTAAAGTAAATTTGAGGGTCAAAAATGTGCAGCAATTGATGTGATAAATAGTTATTAGGTAGAGAAGATTTTATATCGTTTTTTTCCTTACCTTCTTGTATTATTAACGAAAAATTACTTATGACCTTATCGACAATTGAATTTAATTCATGGTGATATTGCACATTAAATAACTTATGCATATAAAGAAAATGATCCTTAGTAAAGTCAAAAAAGTCACTGTCAAATCCATAAATTATTATTTTTTTTATTTTATCTCTTGTAAGATTTTGGTTTTTGTTTATTAGTTCTACCTTATGATTAAATTCTTTCAATTTAGGTTTCAAAATGTTAAAAAGTAGTTCCTCTTTAGATTTAAAATGCAAATATAAAGTGCCTTTTGCGACATCTGATTCTTTCGCTATGTCATTCATAGTTACTTTATCGAAACCTTTTAATTTAAATAATGTTTCTGCATTATTTAGGATTGTTTTATTTCTTTCATGAAATATTTTGTCCATTCTTTGCGACATTAACAAAAACCACCTTTTTTGACCTATGGTCATTTTTGACCTATAGTCATATTAGTATATCTTTGTTGATTACGCAAGAAGTATTAGTTTTAAAATAAATTTATAGAATAGTGTTCAGAAAACCATCAATTTGAAGGCCAAGGCTTCGTGACTTAGGCGATTCTAAACTACACACAATTCAAAAACCAAGTGATTTTCCTGACCTAGAAAAATTACTTCGTGGACGCATTAACACAAAGATTATTCAAGAGAACTTTGAGGATGTACTCCGTTTAGCTCATTCGATTCGAGAAGAAAAAGTGTCCGGTTACCTTATTCCGCTCACTGTCATAGAGAAGGTGAAATGTGAGGCAGCCAATCTCTGGCTGTTTTTTTCAATCTTCAGACGATAGAAAAATAAAAAATTGTTTTTGTTCAAAAATAAGTATTTACTTTTCTTATAAGGATTTATATAATTGAATTTAAATCGTAATAATTACGTTTTATAGAAAGGTGTTGTTTATCGTTGTTTATAAAAAAATCTATGGTTAAATGGGCAAGTGTTTTAATGATTAGTACAGTACTCGCAGCATGCCAGGACTCTGAAACAGAACAAGATGCTGCTGAGGATGGACAAGATCAAACTGCTGACAGCGGTGGTGAAGAAGAGAATAGTCATGATCATGAGGAGGAGGAGCACGATCATGAGCACAGCAATGGTAATGATCATGACGCTCCGGAAGATATTGATATCCAAGGGCTGGCGGATCATTATCATACAGGGGACACAGTGAACCTTACAGCTGAATTAAATGAAGAAACTGATAATGACCATTGGCACTGGTACATAAGAGATAATGAAGATGACGAATGGGAGACGGTACCAGATCAGGAGAATAGTGAGTTTACTGGAGAAGCATCAATAGACGGGCAGGAAATTAAAGCGGTTCTTTTTGGAGATGATCATGAAGCTTATGCTCAATCATCCCCTGCAAAAATTGTGATTGATGATCATGGTCATGGAGATGATGAAGACAGCCAACGTATATATGATGGCTATTTTGAAGACGATGAGGTAGAGGATCGGGAATTGTCTGATTGGGAAGGAGACTGGCAATCGGTCTATCCATATTTACAGGATGGAGACTTGGATGAAGTGTTTAAACAAAAGGCTCAAGATGATGAAGACATGACCGAGGAAGAATATAAAGAATACTATGAAGAAGGCTATGAAACAGAAACTGAACGAATCGTTATTGAAGGGAATACGGTCACCTTCTTTGAAAATGGGGAAGAGAGTTCAGGTGAGTATAAGTATGATGGATACGAAATTCTAACGTATGAAGCCGGTAACAAGGGAGTAAGATATGTATTTGAGTTAACAGAGGATAATGAAGAAATGCCTCAGTATATTCAGTTTAGTGACCATATCATTTCACCGGAGGAATCGCATCATTTCCACTTATATTGGGGCGATGACCGAAAAGAACTGTTGGAAGAAGTGACACATTGGCCTACTTATTATCCATCTGAGTTAGATTCTGAGGAAATCGTTAATGAGATGACCGCACACTAATTATCTATAATCGTTTATGTCATACAGAGAGAACATTCACATTCTGTTCTCTCTATTAATTCACCAGGAGAGTCCAAGATTTATAAAAAATCTTGGACTCTCTATTTTTGTAGACTGAAGAAATCTAAACTTAGTGGGTGGTAGTTTTTTCAGTAATATCAGTGGCTGAATTACAGAAATACCATGCACCTGATCAGGAATGGAATATTGATCAATCATTACTCAACAATTTAAAGAAAACCTGCGTTTTTCTTTAATTCATATTAAATCTGCTGCCCAAACGACACATACTTTAGGAAAACAAGCATATCTATTAAAAAGAACAATTACGATTTGTATGTACTGGGAGGGAATACGCAGTATGCGGTTGATCCATACATATTTAAATGATGTCACCGGACTTATCGTCATTGGACTTGTTATATATTTTATTTATTTTAATAATTTACTCGGAGAAACGGTGCTGATGGAGGTGCCGGATTCCTTTCGGCAATTAAATACCATTTTTTTGAGCATTTTAATTGAAGCAATTCCTTTTGTTCTTATTGGAGTCGTGATTGCTGGGTTTATTCAAATTTTTATCAGCGAGGAACAAATTCGACGCTGCATTCCTCGAAATAAAGTATTGGCAGTAGTCATGAGCTGCATTGTGGGAGGTATTTTTCCTGCTTGCGAATGCGGTATTGTACCTATTGTACGGCGTCTCATTCAAAAAGGGGTTCCTATTTATGCTGGTATTGGATTTTTATTAACTGGGCCGTTGATCAACCCAATCGTAATTATGTCCACGTACATGGCATTTGGAAATGATTGGAACATTGCAGCTATGCGAATGGGAATAGGATTTGTTGCCGCGTGTATTATTGCACTGTTAATCAGCTTCTTTTACCGATCCAATCAATTAAAGCAAAAGTTATTATCGGCGCGTTCTGGCCATTCCCATTCAATAGAAAAGTTAACTTTCTCCAGAAAATTATCAGAAATGCTAAAACATGCCATCGATGAGTTTATTGACCTTGGGAAATATTTAATTATCGGAGCGTTTATAGCGGCTTTTCTCCAAACCTATGTATCGGCAGAGTCCCTTTTTATTTTTGGAGAAGGGATTGTTGCCTCAACTATGGTGATGATGGGGTTAGCTTATCTGTTAAGTTTATGTTCCGAGGCAGATGCTTTTATTGGTGCTTCATTTCGTAATGTATTTCCAACTTCTTCCATACTCGCTTTTTTGATTTATGGTCCGATGATTGATTTGAAAAATACGATTATGTTATTAAGTGTGTTTAATGCAAGGTTTGTATTGGTCTTGTTTTTCTTCATAACGATCATCGTATTTATCAGTGTGCATCTCACTACAATAATATAAGGGGTTGATAACGATACATTTTCATTTTCAGCATTTCCTGCGTGCGTTCATATTAGCCTTGTTTGCTGCTTTCTTTCTAGATTTGCATTATTCAGGGGATATATCAAAATTTGTAAATCCTAAATATTATGCGATGAGTCAAATGGGGGCGGGACTTCTCGTCATTCTTACGTTTATTCAACTCTCAAGAGTATGGATAGAAGAAAAACCAGGAGAAGCTTGTTCCACTAATTGTTCTCATGATCACCATCATAGCGTTGATCAGCACATCTTTAGAAATTCATTTAGTTATTCTATTTTACTGTTTCCGTTAATTGCAGCATTTATCCTCACCCCTAAGGTTTTGGATGCATCTCTCGCAGATAACAAAGGGAGTGTGTTATCAGGCAGTGGCAAGTATGAGGAAAATACAGTGCTGGAACAATCGAATACACTTCATGATCAAGAACCACAACCTAATGACAATTATTTTATGGCTGAAGAACATGAAGAGAGAATGAATCATTTAAATCAAGCTAACGTAATTGATATGCAGGAGGATATATTTTCTTCTTATTACGAGAGCATTCGTGCCACTCCATATAATTTTACAGGCAAAAAGATAAAAATTACCGGATTTGTGTACCGAGAGGAAGGACTGTCTTCGAACCAACTTGTCCTAACTAGGTTTATTATCACTCACTGTGTAGCAGATGCGGTGACGATTGGTTTCTTAACAGAATTTGATGAGGCGGAATCATTTCCATCCGATACATGGTTGGAGTTGGAAGGAACGCTTGCTGTCGTTCCCTATAATGGAAGTGATCTCCCGGTCATCAAAGCGGAGCGGGGGAAGGTCATCTCAGAACCATCTGATCCGTATATATATCCTGCACTCAAAAAATTAACAGATTAACTACATCATCCATCGCATAATAAAGAACCAATAAATGGATAGTTCTCCCCTCAATAGGTTGGGTTGAATCGTACTATTAATGGGAATGAATAATGTAAAGGAGGGATTAGTTTGAAACAAACTAACCATCAAGTACATGAAGATCATTCTCATGAACACAGTATCGCATGTGGGCATACCAAAATTCGACACAATGATCACATTGATTACGTCCATAATGGTCATCTGCACCATAAGCATGAAGATCATTGGGATGAGTGCACAATTCCAGTGACAGATATAAATCCAGAAGAGTGCAAACCAGTGTCTTGCGGGTGTTCTCATACAGAAGAATGCGGCCATGAAATGGTGCCGCATGGAGACCATATGGATTATTTAGTGAACGGGAGATTACATCATGTTCATGATAACCATTGTGATGATCATGGACCGGTGGAAATAGTCACTTTGATTTAAAAATCGAGTAGGAGGGGGTGATTAACCCCCGACCTCTCACACCAAGTATAATGTAGATCATTGGAGGGATAAAAGGCCTTTGTTTTAGGCAATGATGACTTAAAATGGGAATTGCTGCAAGCTGGGGTAGAAATAACAGACGGTGCTTCCACATCTCAATTGCATCTGTGTGTTCTGCTAACCCAGCTAATGTTTTAGGATGAGGTTTTTTGTAAATAAAAGGATAGTCTTTTTCGTCAAATTCCTCTTGTGGGTTAAAAGTGTAGACGTCAAGTTGAATTTTACACTTTTTGCTCGTTTCCTTTTTACACTTCTTCTGAAAAAATGCTCTTTCGGTTTTTCATCCGATAACTTTCCTCTTCTTCGTCTCCATGGATCACCTCTACCCGATGAAGTAAACGGTCTAAAATTGCTGTGGTGATTCCTTGGTCTCCGATTAAATTGCCCCATTCATCTGGACTCTTATTTGATGTCAGGATAATCGAACTTCGTTCGTATAAATGATTATTCAAATGAAAGAATAGGTTAGCTTCTCTTTGATCCATAGCCATATACATTAAATCATCAATGAGCACCAGGTCGGCATTTCTGATTCTTTTCAGCTGCACTTTAGATTTGTTCAGGTATTCTTCTGATTTTAGAAGCTGCACAAGTTAGCCCATTGTGGCGAAATAAACATTGAACCCTTTGTAAACAGCCTCGAGTCCAAGCCCAATTGCGATATATGTTATTCCGATGCCAGGAGGACCTAAAAGAATGAGATTGTACTGTTGCTCCAGCCAACTTAATTTAATAGGGCTCCGCTTGAAAGAGATAGATTCACCGTTAAAATATAAAAAAGCGTTTACATAAAAGGTGAAATCATGTAAGATATAAAACAATTAGTTGTATACGTTGTATACAACGTATACATCATAAAATATAAACAGTTTATACGGAGGTGAAAAATGCGTTTTCCAATTGAACGAATGAACTCTTCTTCAAAGGGGGAAGAAATAGCTGATTTAATGCGCTTTGAGATTATTTCTGGGAGTTTAAAACCAGGCAGCACAGTTTCAGAGAATTCAATTGCCAGCCAGTATCAAAGCAGTCGCTCTCCTTCCAGAGAAGCTATGCGGATTTTACAAAATGAAGGACTGATTACTTTAAAAAGGCTTGGAGCAGAAGTGATTGGCTTATCTCAGAAGGATATTGAAGAACTAAATGATATACGATTTATGCTCGAAAGGTTTGCGATGATTGAATGTGCCAAGAAAAAAGACAACTCACTTATCGCATTTTTAGAATTCACAGTTGAAAAAATGAAAATTGCAATTGATCAAAAGAATGCCGAGGAGCTTTCCTTCTTAGATATTGCCTTTCATGAAGCCATCATCAAAGCCAGCGAGCATAACCGAATTATTCATATATGGAAGAGCATTGAGAAGCTGATTATTACAGCCTTATTAATGGCGACGGAAAAAAGGTTCTCTTCAGATGAACAAGGTTATCAAGAATTCCTTGTTCAAAAGCATTTAGAAATAGTAGAAGCCATCCTGGAAGAAGATGCCGGATTAATAGAACATCATCTAAAGACCCACTTTATTGATACGAGAAAAACAGTGAGTGAAAGTGTTTTTACAAATAATGGAGTGGTTAAAAAGGAGAAGTAGTAATGAAAGCAGGAGTGTATAGAGGAGAGAAAACAGTAGAAGTCAGTCAACTACCAGAGCCTACACATAAAGAAAATGAAGCTCTCATTAAAGTCTCTTATGCGGGAATCTGCGGGACAGATATGATGATTTACTCTGGCCTGCACCCTAGAGTGCTTCCTCCGCTGGTCATGGGGCATGAATTTTCAGGGGTTATCGATAAAATTAATGATAACGCTCATTTAAAGCCAGGTGATCGAGTAGCAATCAATCCATTAATTTCTTGCGGGGAGTGCTACGCATGTAAAAATGGTCAGAATCATATTTGCTCGAATCTGCGGTATTTAGGAATAGATAAGAATGGGGGATTTGCCCAGTATGTAAAGGTTCCGGTGGATAACCTGTATGTATTGAGTCCGTCTATATCCAATGAGAAAGGTGCTCTGACAGAACCGCTGGCAGTTGCTATTCATACTATCAGAAAATCCAGTCTTCGCTTTGGCGATGTAGTAGTTATACTAGGCGCAGGACCGATTGGAATATTAATAGGGTTGCTTGCTCAGAAAGCGGGAGCGTCAAGAGTAATCATTTCGGATATTAGTGAGCATCGGTTAAAGGTTGCAGAAGAACATGGGATGACAACCATAAATGCGCAAAATGAAAATATAGTGGACACGACTAAGAAGGTAACGAATGGCGTGGGAGCGGATGTAGTGTTTGAAGTAGCCGGCACGCAGAGTACGGCTGATCAAATGATAGAGGCGATTAAACCGCAGGGAGAAATATTATTAGTAAGTGTCTTCAAAAACCCTCCAAAAATGAATTTAGCGCAAATGCACTTTAGAGAAATATCTTTGAAAACGACCCGTTGTTTTGAAGGAGATGACTTTCAAAAAGCGCTGAAAGTATTAGAACAAAATGAAATTGATGTAACCAGTATTATTTCTCATACTTTATCGATTGATAAATTTGAGGAAGGATTTCAATTAATGAAGGACACGAATGTATCGATGAAAGTTTTATTTCAATTTTAAAAGAGGGAGTAGATCAATGTTTCGTACAAATGAATTAGAAAATAAGGTAGCTGTTGTAACGGGAACCACCAGGGGAATTGGAAAAGCCATCGCTTTAGGATTAGCAGAAGCTGGAGCGTCTCTCGCGTTAATTCAACGATCTGAAAACGATGAGACAAAGAGAGAAGTAGAACAATATGGCGTACCTTGTAAGATATTTAATTGTGATTTAAGTAAGCCGGAAGAGGTAAGAGAAGTAATTCCTAAGGTAGTTGAAAAGTTTGGTACAGTAGATATCTTAGTAAACAATGCGGGAGTGCAGAGAAGACACCCCGCGGTGGAATTTCCCGAAAGTGATTGGGATGAAGTGCTCAATATTAATCTAAAAGCCGTTTGGATTCTTTGCCAGGAAGCAGGAAAAGTAATGACCGCTAAAAACAGCGGAAAAATAATTAATATTGCGTCTTTAGTATCTTTCCAGGGTGGCATTACGGTTCCTGCATACACCTCTGCTAAAGGAGCTGTCGGCCAATTAACCAAAGCGTTAGCAAATGAATGGTCTTCAAAGGGTGTGAACGTAAACGCTATTGTTCCCGGCTACATTGCGACAGATATGAATGATGCTCTTATTAATGACCCCGTTAGGAGCCGTCAGATTTTAGAGAGAATTCCAGCAGATCGATGGGGGGCGCCGGAGGATTTTATCGGCCCGGCATTATTTTTAGCATCTTCCGCTTCAGAGTATGTTCATGGTCACCTTTTAGCTGTAGATGGGGGATGGTTAGGTAGATAAAAAGGAAGAAAGGAAGGGGCTGAACAATGAGTAAATTGATAATTGAAGATGTGGAAGTTTTTTTGACGGCACCAAATAATATAGATTTGGTGGTAGTGCGGATTAAAACAAATAAAGAAGGCTTAACCGGTCTCGGTTGTGCTACCTTTACACAGCGGATTTATGCAGTAAAACATGCCATTGAAGACTATCTAAAACCATTTCTTCTTGGGAAGGATCCTGCAGATATTGAGGATTTATGGCAGACGATGAATGTAAGCGGTTACTGGAGAAATGGCCCGGTGATGAATAACGCTTTGTCAGGAATAGATATGGCTTTATGGGATATAAAAGGGAAGCTGGCAGATATGCCTGTGTATGATTTATTAGGCGGGAAATCACGAGACGGAATCGCTTTATACTGTCACACGGATGGGGCCACGAAAGAAGAAGTAGAAGAAAGTGTTAAATCGGCGATGGAAGAGGGATATCAATACGTCCGCTGCCAATTAGGCATGTACGGAGGGGCCGGCACAGAGGATACGGGTTTGATTACAACAAAAATGAAACGAGCCGAAGGATTACTTACGAAACATCCTCCTGAAAACCGCCGGGATGGCCAGTACTTCGATGCGGATGCTTATTTGAAAAGCGTGGACGAATTATTTGATCATTTACGGAGGACGATAGAACCTCACATGGAGTTCATTCACGATATTCATGAAAGAGTCCCAGCTATAGAAGCGATTAAATTAGCTAAAAAACTTGAAAAATATGATTTGTTTTATCTTGAAGACCCCTTTTCTCCAGAACAGCTGGAATGGTTAAAGATGCTTAGAGAGCAGAGCAGCACCCCCATTGCATTTGGAGAATTATTTTCGCATCCGAACGACTGGAAAGCACTTATTGCTAATCAGCAGATAGATTTTATCAGAGCTCACGTCAGTGCTATTGGCGGAATAACTCCTGCCAGAAAATTGGCAATTTTTGGTGAATTATTTGGGGTCAGAACCGCCTGGCACGGTCCAGGAGATCTATCGCCAATAGGAGTGGCAGCGAATCTGCATTTAGATTATTGCAGTAATAATTTTGGGATACAGGAATGGACTCCCATGAACGAAGCTTTAAAGGAAGTCTTTCCAGGCGGTCCCGAAATTAAAAATGGTTATGCTTATTTAAGCGATATCCCTGGCCTTGGCCTGGACTTCCGAGAAGATGAAGCGGAAAAATATCCTCCCCATGGAAAACTGCCGGAATGGACATTGGCACGAATAGTTGATGGTACGTCTGTTAAACCTTGATATAACAACTTAAAAACTAAGGGGTTGTGAAGAATGAAAAGCATGAAAACTTTTGGTGTATTTATTCTCATAATGAGTGGTCTTATGTTCATTGCTGCCTGCGGTTCCAATGATTCTTCAGATAATGATACAGAGGGGGCGGAATCCTCCGGGGACGCTGAATATACTCTGCGTGTAGGTATTACTCAGAATGATCAAAATGCTGAGTATGAGGGCATAGAGCAATTTAAAGAAAGAGTAGAAGAAAGAACGGATGGTGCTATTAAAATTGAAACCTATCATAGTGATCAGCTGGCCAGTGTTCCTGATTTAATTGAGCAGGCTTCTACAGGAAACAGTGTAGGAACTATCACGGACGCTGGTCAGATTGGAGATTTGAAGAATGAATTTTATGTCCTGCAATCTCCATATATGTTTCAAAATAATGAGCAGATCGATAAATTCTTAGAATCAGATCTCTATCAAGAATGGGTGGATGACTTCTCAGCGCAGGGCTTACAAATTCTTTCATTCAATTGGAAGCTGGGAGAACGTAATCTAGCAACGACGAATAAAATTGAGACCATCGAAGATGTGAAGGGAAATGTCATCCGAACAAACGGGTCTCAGATTGTGGATGAAACAATTTCTTCCATGGGAGGGTCGCCAAGTGGGATGCCTTGGACAGAAGCCTATCCAGGATTAGAACAGGGAGTAATAGACGGAGTAGAAGCTCATAACCTTGCGATTTATGAGTCCAGTCTTCATGAAGTAATCAATCACATTGCTAGAACAAATCATTTTCAATTGGTATCAGGATTGGTTGCCAGCGCAGATTGGTTTAACGGGCTGCCTGAGGAGTTTCAAGAAATAGTGATAGAAGAAGCGCAAGCTGCTGGAGACACAGCGGCTGAAATAGCAGCAGAGAAATCTGCTGAATATGAAGAATTAATGATAGAAGAGGGCGTTGAGTTTCATGATGTGGATCAGGAAGAATTCAGAAAGATGACTCAGAAAGCTTACGAGTCTGTGGGATTGGAAGAAGCTCGAAAGCAAGTGAATGAAGTGATTCAAGAATGACTTCTAACTCTATTTTCATTAACTTAAAAAATGGTTATTTGAAAATTGAAAGCTTCGTTGTCATCTCCTTGTTTATTTCCCTTGTCGCTCTCGTCTTTATGGAAGTCGTAGTCAGAGCATTTGACAGCCCAACGAGATGGTCTGTTGGGGTGGCACAGTTAATATTTATGTGGCTCATTTTTATTGGAGCAAATCAGGCCTTAAGGGGAAATTCACACATTGGAATTGATATTGTAACGCAATTGCTTCCTAAACAATTCCAAAGGTATCTAGCATTTGGAGTAAATGCGTTACTTGTCCTCTTTCTAGCAATGTTAGTTTATTACGGTTTAGAAATGACGTTTGCTAATACTGGAAGAATAATATCAGGCACATCCATTGGTTATTTTTATACCACTCTTGCTGTGCCCGTAGGAGCGTTCCTTATGCTGATAACAGGAGTCTTCCAAATGATTAATCTAATAAAAGCCTCCAGCAAAACGTAGGAAAAGTACAGCCAGGTCAGTATGTCACCTTGGAAGGGGGGAGTCATCTTGATTTTAATGCTGATCGTGTTTTTCGTTTTAATGTTTATCAATATGCCAATAGCATTTGCCATCGGGATAGCTGCTATGACTTATTTTATCAGGACATCCGACTTAACAAATATGTTAGCGATCCAGCAATTTGTTACTGGCACACAGTCCTTTCCTTTATTAGCTGTTCCGTTTTTCGTGTTGGCAGGGCATATTCTTAATGTTTCTGGTATCACCTCACGGTTAATCAAATTTTCAAATTTGTTAACGGGTCACTTAGCTGGTGGTTTAGCGCATGTATCTATCGTATTAAGTACGTTATTAGGAGGGATATCCGGATCAGCCACCGCCGATGCAGCCATGCAGAGCCGGATTTTAACCAAGGACATGGTGCAAAGAGGATATTCAAAGGGTTTTTCCATCGGTGTAATAGGTGTCAGTTCATTAATCACCTCTACCATACCGCCAAGCATTGGTTTAATCTTGTATGGATTTATTGGCGGAGTTTCGATTGGTGACCTTTTTATGGCGGGTATTGTCCCGGGTATTCTCATGTGTTTTACGCTGATGCTTACGGTATCTATTGTAGCTAAAAAGCGTGGCTATGATAGTGACATTGTGGTGGAAAGACCAACAGCAAAGGAGTTATTGATTAGCTTTAAAGACTGTATCTGGGCATTGCTGTTTCCAGTTATTTTATTAGTTGGAATTCGTTTTGGATTTTTCTCTGCTACGGAAGGCGGTGCGGTCGCAGTTGTGTATGCTCTGTTAGTGGGTACATTCATATACAGAGAACTGAACTGGACAAATTTTAAAAAAGCCATTTATGACTCTGTTCAGGATAACAGTATGATTATGTTAATTATCGCTGCTGCTTCGATATTTAGTTATGTCATTGCTTATGAAAACTTACCGAGGACTGCTTCAGAATTAATTACCGGTATCACTGCAGAACCCACTCTTTTATTATTGATCGTGCTGTTCATTGTCTTTTTAGCAGGACTATTTATGGAAGCTACTGCAAACACGTTGTTATTAACGCCGATTTTTTTGCCAATTGTGGAACAGGCAGGCGTTGATCCTGTCCACTTCGGCATTTTAATGATTGTCCTCATCACACTTGGCGGTATGACGCCGCCATTAGGAGTAACAATGTTTGCCGTGTGCTCCATTACAAGAACATCTGTACTAGAGTTCTCTAAAGGAGCCGCTCCATTTCTGCTAGCAGTGTTGATTCTTATCATCATATTGGTATTTTTCCCTCAACTAGTTTTATTTGTTCCCGATTATTTGAATGGAAGTTAATCTAGAAAAAACCTGGTTGAAACCAGAAAGGGTGATGAAAATGATCTTATCTTCCGCTCAGCTGTCTGAACAACACCAACAACATTTAGAAAAAAAATATCCAGGCCAAGTCTTTATCTTTTGCGATAGCATGAATGAGGCAGAAGAACACTTACCTGATGCTGAAATATTAATAACCTATGGAGCCGACCTCACGGAGGAATTATTATCAAAGGCAAGTAAATTAAAATGGATCATGATTATATCAGCAGGAATCGAAAAATTGCCATTCAATGCCTTAGAACAACGAGATATAATAGTAACAAGCGCTAGAGGAGTCCATAAAGCACCGAGCTCTGAATATGTATTTTTCATGTTGATGCTCGTATGCAGACAAGGAAAACAACTGATCTCGAACGAAGCGGATAAAATTTGGACCCGGAATATTCACATGGAAGAAATCACCGGAAAGAGTATACTAATTGCAGGAACTGGAGCCATTGGCCAGGAAGTGGCCAGGATAGCAAAAGCATTTCAAATGAGAACGTACGGAGTCTCCCGCAGTGGAAAAACAGTAGAGTATTTTGACAAAACTCTAACCCATGATGAAATGGACAAGTATATGCCAGAGGTAGATTTCGTGATTTCGATTCTTCCAAGCACGGATGAAACGAGAGGATTTTTTAACTATGCACATTTTCAACGAATGCCTCGTCACGCCGTATTTATGAATATTGGCAGAGGCGATGCGGTGAAAGAAGAAGAGATTTTAAAAGCCGTCCATAACCAAGAAATTGCGCATGCTGTGTTAGATGTGTTTGAAGTGGAGCCGTTACCTGAAAATCATCCTTTCTGGGAAGAAGAGAAAATTACAGTAACTTCCCATCTGTCAGGAGTCTCCCCTAATTATCACACCCGTGCTCTTGGTATTTTTGAAGAAAACCTGGAAAGGTATTTATCAGATCATCAGGATTATATAAATAAAATAGATACGTCAAAGAGATATTAAGGACTTGTGGAGTGGATCAATATAAATGTAGAGATATGTCAAAACTTTTGAGAGTTACTGCGTGTCAAAGGAGCTTTATTTTTTGAGTTTTATGAATAGGTGAATTTGAGGATAAGTTCTGTGTGAAGCATATTATTTGTGAGATGTTGATAAATTGTAAAAATGTGTAGGAGTTTAATAGATAGACTGAAACCTTTTTTTACAATCGGCTATACGGCCAATACAATAGACTGATTTCCCAAAAGGAGATTGGCTACTGGACATAATAATCCATCCCTTAAGTTGAGACGCTTAAGGATGGATTATTTTTTATGGTGAAATGACAATTTAACATGATTGCTTAGAAGATTGTCATTTGGTTTCTCCTCCTTCCTATAGGGAGGGAGAAGCTGGTCCATCCTTAAAAGAGCCTTACCTATTGTATATTCTATTATAGCCGGTGTAATGTTTCCTTTGGAAGATTGCACATTGAATTGCAGGATTATCCAACTATATTAAGTTGCCAATTGAAGTGTGCGAAAGGTGAGTTAATAGAAATAATTTTATTTTAAAAATCAAACATATCTGGAACCCATAAATATATTTTCGGAAAGAAAGTAACAAACAGAAGCGCACAAACCCCATCATGACAAGGTAAGGTATGGATGCGTTAAAAACATTCTTTACAGGTAAGAGAACACGAAAAATTATAAAACCGGTATGGCAGTTGGTATATTAAATGAGTATTCAAGATGGGGGATTGGTGTATACTTGCTAAACATGATAAATACTTGGACGGTTCGGTAAGGTGTGACACGTAGAGAATTAAGCATTATAAGCCATAACGAAGCGGCGCTTTTTTATATAAAACATAGGGTGTTAACTTAGGTTTTTTAAAAGTGTGTCCGGCAAACGCATACGCTTTAGGGTTCAAGTCGTATTGGTTATTTGAAGGAATCCGGAGGCAAATCTCCGACCAGAGGAATAACGAATCTCATTCTTCCAGAGCTCGGAGGTACTAAATTAATAGTGATTGGCCAAATTTTTTGTGAATACAGACAAATCATGTAGATGTTGAAAGCCAACCTTCTTATATAAGTTGACTGCACAGCCATTGCCGGAGTTAACACAGAGTCTTAGATTCAATGTCCTTAATTGTAATTAACCATTTTAAGGAACCAGTTAGTAATTGCCGCCCTGCGGGAGACTGTAGGAAAAGGCCTCACTTTACCCACATTAGCATCTGCAGCCAATAATGGTGAAGGACTTATATACGAAGAGTCAAGAAGCACGGGGGATACTTCTAAATGGTATAGGTGGGATGATGATTCACCCTATGGTTCTTATCCGTATGCAAATTTGGGTCAAAATAAATACCAATATAGAGATGTAGAAAAATACTAATAACTAATAAAGTGAAATTTGTGTTATTACCTATAAAAGGGACTGGTGCTAAAAGGTTTTTATCATCACTTTTTTTTAAAAGATAAAACTGGTATTATGAAAATCGACAAAAATATTGATATAAAAAAGTTGAAAGGATATCATTATGAGAAAAGCTTTAAATGTAATTTTTGTTATTTTAATATTTATTGTGCTGTTCTTTTCTTATCAAATGATTTTTCACCCTCCTCCTGTGTCAAATGCTTTACAAATAGGAAATTTACACATTCAGTTTGGTGTATCTCTTTTATTGCTTATCTGTGTTTTAATATTCAAACGTTTACTAAAATAATTTAAGATATCTAGAGTAAATCATTAGAAATCCTATAAACAAGGGACGTATACTTGGGAAGAGATTCGAAAGCCTAGCTGAGTACAAGTCTATGAATCTTTAAATATTTGTCCAGTTTAGTGTTAAAACATACCATACTATTTTACTTATAAAGAGTTAATCCAGAATATACGGGAGCAGCCAGAGAAACGTTTAACACCTCAAGACTAGCACAGATAGCTTCAGTAGCAGCCTTGGAAGATCAAAAATTCATCAAAGAATGTAATAAAGAGAACCGAAAAGAACTGGAGCATTCTTATACATTTTGCTGGCGATACGGATTATCATATTATCCTTCTCGAAGTAATTTTATTTTTATTGACTTGAAAAGACCAGCACATCAAATTGCTGAATTTTTACTATCTAAGGGTTCATTATACGATCTGGAACCGATTTAGGATGTTCAACGGGTGTAAGAATAACTTTGGGCACTTCTAAACAAAATGATGATTTAATGTTACATCTATCACAAATTCTTCAATCATAATTTTCAGAATAAAGATATGCACATTGAAGGAAGTGCAGGGTTAAGATTTTTTGTTATCTAACATAGAAGTGGTTTGGCAATAAAATAAAAACACATGAAATTCGACTTTTCCACATAAATTTCTTAACGTTGTAAATCCGCATTTTGCTGACAGTACCCCATGTAATAAAGGTAGCTGGGATGATGTGCAAATTAACACTTAAAATACGTGCAAAATATCTTCAAAAGTTACACACGGATTCCATTATTAAGGAAGAAAAGCACGTTAATCTAATCAATTAATTTTTTGATATGGCTCATTCATAGGAGAAAACGGAATTGTTACGAACATTAATACAATATGGTGCCCGAGAACTACCTTTTGGTTGGGGCCAGTCTGTGGTTTGTATTCAATAGACTTACCTTCTTCCACTTCCACCCATTAACATTTTATTAGGGGTCCAGAGCAAAAAAGCGAAATTTGCTTAGCGTATTCGCGTCTTTTTCATTAGACCCCTCTATAGTAATTCTCAATAATTACTCGTTGCACACCAATCGGTTTGGTGTTTTTGTTCGAATTGAGCCATCTGCAGTTGGTGCCACCAAACAAACGCCACCCAACTTCGCCAGGGAGACCACGTTTCTGCAATTTGGCGAACCTCCTTTTCTGAAGCTCGTTCACCTTTCTTATAAAATTGCCCCACGATCATTTGAATTCCTAGATCCCCCGCTGGGATTACATCATGAAAACCAAGGCCCCTCATGAGAACGCACTCTGCAGTCCAACGACCGATCCCTTTATATTGTATTAAGGATTGGCAAGCTTCTTCATAGGGCATTTTTGCTAATGTAGCAAAGTTAATATCTCTGTTAGCCACGGCCTCTGATACAGTTATTAAATATTTCGCCTTTTGACGACTAAACTGATTCTCACGTAGCTTTTTTTCACCTAATTCAACAACCTGCTGCGGTTTAGGCAACACGGGAAAAGATTGTCCTTCAACTTGAAAAGAATTATTACAAAGATCTAAAAGCTTCATCTTTAATTTGTTAGCGAACGTGACATTAACTTGCTGCCCAATAATCGCCCACATCAAAGATTCATATGGATCCCCAATCAACACGGGACGTAAACCAATGTAATCACTCATTTGCTTCCCGAGTACTGGATCCTTAAGTAACAGCTTATGAAATGGTTCAGGATCAATGGTTAAGGAAAAAATACGTTTTAAGGTTTCAACGGATTGATTTAAAATCTTTTTGTCAACCTTTTCCCCGCAAACTTCTACCGTAATTTTTTTATGATTAGGAGGATTTTGAAATAACATTCGAACCAATACCGGCTGCCCTGAAAAAGTAAAGATACGTTGATATCCTTTATCATTTACCTTTTCAAGCACTAAGGAAGGGGACCTTCGCAGATAAGCCAATGCTTGACCAAAATGGTAAGGTTGGACCGGGATAATTTCCACTTGTTTCTTCTGCATGTGTACACCTCCAATGTTATCTATAGCTACATTCACAAATACATCACAAATAATTTAGCGTGTGCTAAAAAAGATGTTATTTGATTTATTGTGAGCGATTCGTCTTTTGCATGAATTCAGCTATTTCCCCATAAGTTAAAACATTATCCCTTACTTTATGAAATGTCCCGTGATTAATAATCTCTTGGCTAATTTCCCTCAACAATGTGATGGTGGTTCTGAAAGGGACCGATCCACAACTTAGCCTTTCAATTCCAATTTCGGAAAGGTCCGTTAAAGAAGGCGTTTCGGGATCAGCCAAAAGATTAATGGGGCAAGAAATGGCTTTTCTAAGACATTGGATGAGTTTTTGATCGCTTACACCAGGTACAAAAATACAGTTAGCCCCGGCTTCCTGATAAGCCTCTGCTCGTTTAACGGTCTCTTGGAAACGTAGTGAAGGATCCCCAATGTTTAACCAATACATGTCCGTGCGTGCATTGATAAACAATGAAGCGTTGTTGGAATCTGACATTTCTCTGATGGCTGCTATTTTTTCCTTTTGCAGAGAAATATCGTAGATAGGATGGACAGAGTCTCCAGTACCATCCTCAAGGTTGATACCGATTGCCCCGGTTTCTATCACTTTTTTTACTGTTTCTAAAACCGCGTTAACTGTTTGTCCATAACCTGCTTCAATATCTGCGGTTACCGGCACATTTACCGATTTGGCTATCCTTTCAATAGTCTCGATCATTTTTTTAAGAGGCATGTTTTGGCCATCTTTATATCCTAAAGAAGCAGCAATTCCTGCGCTTGTCGTACCAATAGCTTTAAACCCACTTTCTTCAAACATTTTCGCACTGATAACATCCCAAGCATTTGGGAGTACAAATGTGGAAGATCGATAATGTAGTTCGTAAAAATTTTTTGCCATTATAGGATCATCATATTTTTTCATAAAGAAACTCCTTTCGTGATTAGCAGTGATTGGCATCGTATAAAAAAATTTTCCTTCTACTCCTTTTCATACATAATGTGTTAGATATAGGAACGTGAGCAACACTTCAAACAACGCTTAAGGTGTGGGTAGTTTTAATTGTTCTACTAAAGAGTCGAAAAAATAAATACAATCACTAATGACATCACAACCAGTAAAGTCTATCCCTGATTTGTCAAGTAAGGTCAGTGGATCAACCGATGAGCTGGATTTTAGTAAGTCTAAATACTTATCCTTATATCCATCCTCTGTATCAAGTTTCTTTACAATTTTAGTAGCAGCCACAAAAGCAGTTGCATATTTAAAAACATAAAAACTAGAATAAAAGTGTGGAACTCTTCCCCATATGGCTCCACTATACTCGTCTAATTTTAGATCTTCACCGTAGTATTTTTTCAATAATTCTCTGTATTTGTTGCATAGTAATTCAGACGTTAAAGAGTAACCTTTCGAGACATATCCATGAATAGAATACTCGAATTCTGCAAATAAAATTTGATGGAAGAAAGATATTCTAAACTTCTCTATAAAGAAATTCAACATAGATAGCTGCTTCATTCTTTTAGAATGTATTAAATGTTTTATAACTAACAATTCGTTTACAGTTGCAACAATTTCACTAATAAAAATAGAGGGAGTGGACCTAGGGTAACACTTATCCCTAGAGGAAAAAGAATAATGTGCACCATGTCCTAGCTCATGTGATAAGGTAAATAAATCATTCACTCTGTTTTTCCAATTCAATAGAATAAAGGGATGTGAACCTGGGACATCCATTGCATAAGAAATACTCATTTGACTTGTATTTATGTTGTACCATCTATTATTAAAAGATTCAGTAATAATTTTTTGATATTCTTCACCCAAAGGTTTTAGGGATTTAAATAACAAATCCTTCGCACTTTGAAGACCAATTTCGAAATTCTCTTTATTTAAGGGGGCTGAAAAATCATACATATGAAATTGATTTACGTTCAAAGCTTCCTTTTTAATTTGAACGTATTTATGTAACGGTCCTAATTGATCCTCTATATGACTTATAAGGTTTATAAATATATTCGTGGGAATGCTCTCTTTGCTAAGAGCATATTCCAATGAATCCTTATAATTATTAAGTTTAGCCTCTATGCAATCTTTCTTTACGCTTATATTTAGTAATGAAGCTAGAGTGTTAGAATATTGTAGAAAAGGTGTATAAAATTCTTTATACGATTTTTTTCTAATTGTTCTAACATCAGATTCCTGTAATTTAGCAAAATTGCTATAATTAATTTCATACTCTTTACCTGCATAAGTAAACGAATTAAATTCAAAATCAGCTTGAGTTAATAACTGATATGTATTATATGTAGAAGCATATAATGTTTCAAAATGGTGCACTGACTCACTTTTCACCTTGTTAGAGTTGTTATTTTGTTCTTTTAATATATTTTTTATTTCATGTTGATACTTTACTAAATCAGGTGTTTCTCGAACATATGTATCAAACCTTCCTAGACTTAATCTAGATGTTTCATTATTTAAAAAAGACGTTTTTTCTTCGAAATCAGATAAAACATTTTGAGCAGTTTCTACCATTTCTTGACTTTTAAAGTCCATATATTTATCGTAATTAAGATTGGCATAAGCAATGATTTTATTTACGGTTTCGTTTATAGAAAAAAATAATTCCATAGCCTCGTAGAGATTATTAGAGGTGCTGATAACCTTATCCTTGTATGCAGTGAATTCATTAATAGATTCTCTTAGTAGTGAGATTTCACTCATCCAATCTGACTCATTTTTATATAAATCTTGTAAATTCCATTCAAGTTTTGAGAAAATTCCCATCACTTAACCCTCCTAAAAAAACACGTATTGGAATACGTGTTTAATTTTGATGAATATCTACTTTCTCATTTAAAGTTTTTGGTCCGTTTTTCACAAACAAAGAAGTTTTCATGCCAATTAAAGAACAAACGATTGCTATGGTTCCAGCAGCAATAAAGATAGGAATTACACTAATAAAATCAGCTAAAAATCCAGCGATCATAGCACTTATTGGTAATGCCAGAAATGCAGCCATTCGTGTAGAGCTGATAACACGTCCTAATAAATTACTTGGTACTAATTCTTGTCTAAGAGTAAACCAATTTATAGCCAATAACGTAACGGACCCTTTAATGAGGATTTGACATACAATGAGGGCTATTACATATGACTGAGAAAAAATCAACAATATTTGTCCAATACCTATCAAGATCCCCGAAAAAACTATAATATTTCCTCTCGGTATATGTTTTAATCTTCCAGCCAAAAAAACAGCGATAACGGGTCCTATTGCTTGTAGTGAAAATACCATTCCAATTTGGGTCGATGTAAATTGAATGTAGTCTCTTAAGAAAAACATAAAAAGTGACTCCACAGCGCCAAAGCCTATATTGATTCCAAAAATTACAAGTGAACCAGCTAATAAAATTTTTGTGCTGAAAACATATTTTAAACCTTCTTTAATTGGTTTTAACAGTTTTGGAATTTTTCCAACGTTTTGACTTGGTGAAGGTGATTTAAGAAATAAGAATATTGTTCCTGCACAAAGAAACGTAGCCCCCGTAACCAATAAAACATTAACATTCCCAACTATCGCAATCATAAAACCAGCAACTGCTGGTCCTATAAAAGTGATAATATTTTCACTTAGTCTAAAGTACGAATTCCCTTGGATTAAATCCTCATGTGGTAATACCTCTGGAACTGCTGATTCAAAACTTGGATGATGAAAAGCAGCTAAACTTGCTAATACAAAAGCCACAGCATATATGACAAAAAGGCTTGAGTATTCCATCCAAAACATTAGAGGAACAATTAGTACAATTAAAGCAGATGTAAAGTCCCCAAAGACCATTATTTTCTTTTTAGAAACTTGATCAGCAAGAGCTCCACCAATAAGACTAAATAGTACCTGTGGTATAATTTCAATAGCAAAAACAAGTGCCATTTTGCTGGCAGATTGGGTTAAGTCATATACAATTAAAGGAAGAGATATCATGAAAAACCACATTCCAAATTTGCTAATCGTCATACCAAAAAAAAGCACTAAATATCTGCGATTTTTAAACACTTTAGGAATGTTCATTCTTGTCATCCTCACTTATTTTAGGTGAAATGTTAAGCATATGTAAACTTCTTATCTCCACAAACTGGACACCCCTCTAACTTTTCCCAGCTGGATACTAGTTTTTTCTCTAAATTCATAAAATTAATCTCCATTACTTTTCCATCTGATAATGGTTTCTCCATTCCAGTTAGAATTTTTACTGCTTCATTCACTATAGTACCAGCTAAAATTGCTACATTTGGGCTTATAGCAGCATTTTTTCGCTGGTAATCAATATTACGCATCGCCTCAAATTGATGATTTTGCTTTTGATTTATCTTTCTAGCATAATCAATGTGGCATTGAATGCAACCGGTTTCTTTTGGTACCATGGAGAAAAATCGCCCACGTGTATTCAGAACTCCACCAGATACAAGAGGAACATTACATGTAACTACAGCTTCGTTTACCCAATTTAACAAGTGGAGTGTAGGCTTATCAGCTACACAGATAACAAGCTCAGTACCTTCAATATGTTTTATTACATCTTGTGCTGATGCGATTTTTTTATTAGTAGTTTTTAGATTTACATTTGGGTTAAATTCCGCAATCCTCTTTTTGGCCATTTCGATTTTGTTTTGCCCGATATCCTTCTCAGAATATAACAACTGACGATTAAAATTGCTTAATTCGATATGATCAAAATCCAATGCTTTAATATTATGGAACCCTAAAGCTGATAAATGATATAAGATTTGCGTTCCAAGACCTCCTACACCTAATAAGGATATAGGAGTTTGATTTATCTTTTCTTGTATAGCAAACTTATTTTCTTTATAGGCTGTAAATAAGGAAAAGAAATTTATATTCGCTTTATAACGTTCTACTTCATAACTGGTAAGTAGTTTTGGCTCAAGAGAAGCGTCTTCTAGATAGCCTTCATTAGCTAGTACTTCTAGCGCTTCAGTAATTTCTTCATCGCTTATATTAGGATACTGTTTTTGTACTAGATGAATAATATCCTCTATACCTTTAGATCCGTCAAGATTTTCAACTAATAATTTAACACTCCCATCTGGATCTTCTAAAAATCCAGCAACGCCTTCTTCTTCACCAATTTGAATTTCATCCTCCAATACAAAATAAGGTATGGTCTCTTTAAATTTTAGTTTCATCCATATGTCCTCCTCGGTACTACATTGATAGTGGTTTTGTCACAGCCGTCATTTCATTCCTATGATTGGCAGGCGATATTTCAACTATTTTCAATGACTCTCTCACTAAACTGCCCATCAAAATGTGTACATTCGATCATTAAAACGACCAAACATCTGGAGTGGATAAAGTTCCACTATTATCTCTTTATTAGCATTTGCTCACGGACTTTAGGCAGATATTATTATTGTTTGATGAACGGTGCGGAAGGTAAAGAAAGCTTCTTTTTTAAATTAAAGAGAAGGAACGCACAGTAAATCAACAGTATTGTCAGTACTTCATGTTGCATTATTGAGGAGATTTTATCTATTCTTTATATCACAAATCAAAAAAAATTTGGAGTTGGGTTTTTATATAAATTTAAAACATTATTTGTGCGAGTGATGGTGTACTATTCGTTTGCAAAACAATGCTTTGGAAGTCAGCTTAGCGAACCTTGAATAATTTTTTTATGGATGTTGTATATCTTCCAGTTAAAGTCGAATTAACGAAATCACTCAGCATACCTTCATCTTAAATTAATAGGATTAAGGAACCGATAACATCGGTCCCTTAAAAAAGCCTTAACCTGGAACAGCAGTAAGTGCAGAAATAGATACGTTTTTTTTATCAGCTTTACGTACTTGTAATTTCATCTGCTCACCTCCATGTTTGACTTGGGTATTAATATAGCATACCAAAATTTAGAAAAGAAGTATTTTTCATACAATTGTAAAAAATAGGAAAATTTTATTGAATTTACGGTATTAAGTGACAAGAGTCCCGTTTTGTAGTATGTAAAGGATACAAATCCCGGATGAGTTAAAGAACTAATAAATATTCCGGAAAAAAGACCAATCTGCCGTAGCTGAAGATAAAATAGACAGTACGTAAGACTAAAAATAGGCTGGTGAACGATGATGTTAAAACAGAATGGCAACTCTATGGGAAGGAAATTTGCATGGGTGGATAAATGGGCCAAAATGACAGGAGAACGGGCGAGAATTGATGCCAAAGTAAATAACACTTACATCGTTTATAATACGAAGGATGGGCTCGTCAAAGAATATCCCAATGGGGACGTGGTACCATTAAAAGAAAAAAATCAGGATGAAATCAATGACGGTAGATAATCAGCCAGTGATGTATGTATTTGCAGGAAATAATGGGAGTGGGAAAAGCACTTTTCGCAACCTACTAATAGATAAGATAGGAATCGATCTCAACATTGATCCAGATGGGATTGCTCGCCGTATTGATCCCCTGAATCCAGAATCTAAATGATTACAAGGGGTAAGGCTGGGGAAAAGGGTTGGGCTCTATGCTCATAGAATCTCTAGAAGAACAGCTAATTGAGGATAAGGTTTCAAGCATTTATTTGATTACTTCAAATGGTAGACTTGCAGAGCGTTTTTACATAAACAAGAATTACGAAATGAATGAGAATAGACTTATTTTGAGGAAGACTTTTAATTAATTATCGACACCATTTTTTCACTCGGGTTCCAAATATCTCGATTAAATGAAAAGAAGTCGGGTTAATACATCGACGTTTCCAGACTATTTTTAATCAAACATTTTTACAAATCTACAAATCCATTTTTTCCATAAGGAACCCAGAATTCTGTACGCTAATGAATTCCGGGCTTGCTTTGGTTTAATATTGGTTGTATCCTTATTTGAGGTCACACTATGGGAATTTGGGGGCCTTCATACAAGGGATGTGGGATGGGAAATATATTTTATTTACACTAGGACCAATCTTATTTTTTGTAGTGATGATTTCTAGTGTAATCATGAATACGTTATTAAATCTATCATTTATGATGTTTTTAAAAAAATAACTCTAGATTTTAGTGTATGCTTTTTAATTGGTTATTCTACCTTTTCGACGGGATGTGCAAAAATACCCTTCATGAAGAATATGTGAGGAGTGCCCAGACTCATTATGGCACACTAATAGTTTCCGTATACGAGGCGCTATGTTTCATACCTTCGTCAAAACCACCAATTGCAACACCTAACAGATGATATCCTCTAATTTCTATTGATGCGGTTTTTGAGCCTGTGATATTGTAAGCTGCGTCTACTGTATCAACCCAAGATGTAGCGGTAGTATCATAAGCACTTATAGAACTTATAGAACTTATCTTGGTAAGATTGCCTGAAGCGTTGGTCGTATAAGTATAATCTATTTTTAATGGACCTGCTGCAAATGTATAGACCGGTGTGCAACCGCAAAACGCAGGCGTACTACCTGTACTCTGTGTTGCAAATGTGCCTATTTCATTGTTTGATTCGTCCCCTGAACCATCGTTATCTAACGTTTGGTCGTTTTGTTCAATAGATTCATTTTGTTCTTCTAACATATTATTTGGATCTTCTTCTTCAATAAACTCTTAGAACTCTTCTATTGATTCAAACTCTAACTTCGGTAAATCTTCAGGCAATTCACTTTCTTCAGTTAATTCTAAATCATTTTCATCGGCTATTTCTTCCATTTGATTTTTAATTTCCTGGTCATCGCTACTCTCTGCAAAAGCTTCTTCAGTAGAAAACGGTTGGACAAGGACGGCAAGTGTTCCTGTCAAAAATGCTAATAATTTCATATAATTCCCTCTTACTGGTAATCTTTTGAGGAGGTGTTAAAATGAGACTGCTAAATAATAAAAAAGTGATTAGTGGATTAAGTTTAATAGCTGTGATTATATTGACTTTATTAGATTACAATCCTACCAACGTTTCTCCTGGAGAATTAGAGATTTTTCATTTAGGGTTCCCTACTGATTGGCTACGATTTAATAGTGAATTTAGGGGTTTTAGTTTTAATTTCATAGGTTTGGCAGTTAATTTTTGTTTATTTTATTTTATTTTTTGGATTATAGGAAAAATGACTATCAAAAGTACAAAGTATAAAAAAGAATTAAATTCATAACATCTAACATTCGTAAGAAGGTTAGTATTAGTTAGACGAGCATACAATTTTCGTCACCAGATTAAATTAAAAATCAAGTTGAACTGTCGGCCATGCTCGGAAGAAATCTCGGACATGGTCTTTTCTTCTTTTAGAATTTCCAGCACGATTTTTGATTTGGATTCTGTGTATATCTTTTTCTTTTACCCATAAACCTACTTTAACATCTCCTCATTTCGTGTCTGAATTTATGGGTCCACTATACAATAAACGATGAAAATGTAGTAGCTGTTTTTTATGGTGGTTCAATAGGTAATCAAAATACAGATTTATATTCTGACATAGACCTTCGTATAGTTGTTATAGATGAAGTATTTGAAGAATATAGGCTGAATAAAAAAGAGAGAGCTAAAAACTGGGGAAATGTATTGTACTTCGAAGATTTCCCTTGGGCAACTTATACTGTTGCTCACTATGATTCTTTCATAAAGGTGGATGCATTTTATTATAAAACAGAAAACATTCAGCCATCCACTTGGCTGCAAAACATTAGTGTTGTTTATGATAAAACAGGATTTATGGGTGAAATATTAGAAAAATCAAAGAAACTACTATACAGTCCAACTGTGCAAGAAGTGGAAATGTGGAGAACTAAATATTTTGCATATGTTCACGAAGCTTATCGAAGAGTAAACAGAAAAGAAATGTTTTATGCTTTAAATTGCTTGGATAATTTAAGGTTGTCTATGGTAACGGCTTGGTATATGGATAAAGGAATACAACCTAATGCCTTCGGAGATTGGGCAAAATATGAAGGTGAACGTAGCGAATTGGATAATTGGCAGCTTTCACTTTTAGCAAGCTGGCATAGCAGTAGAGACCCCAATGATTTAATGAGCGTAATAGAAAGAATGCTACCTGAATTCAAAAAAACACATAAGGGATTATGCGAAAAGCTAGATATGGAAGAAAATTCCGAGTGGATTGATGAAATTTTTGGAATGGTTTTTTAAAGTAACAATTACTCGATTAATTAATGCGATTAGTCTATGGAATACGGTTTATCTCGCGGAAGCAACGAATTACTTGCAAGAAAAGGGGAAATAAATGAAGACTTACTATCCCATGTTGTATCACCTCTTGCATGAGAGCATATTAATTTTCTTGGTGAGTATAAGTTCGATTCTAGTGCAAGCCGGATACCGGGGACGTAACAGCCCCGCATTGATTACAGTCACTGAATCTTACCACCTTCGCCATCTTTCTTACCATTAAACGCCACGGAATTTACCAACCTATGCCAAACCCTTTACCAATATACAAGTACCCCTACGAAACTAAAATAGAGCGTAGGGGTTCAGTTACTATGTTCTAGTAAAATGTAAGAGTATTTTCTTCAGTCATTTCAGACTTCTGTCCTTATTCCATGGCGTTCACGCATAGAAATATCCCCGTCTATCATGATTTGGTAGGAGTCATGGATAATGCGGTCCAGTATAGCCTCAGCTATCGTTTCATTTCCTAATTTTAAGTGCCACCCACTAGGGTCAATTTGTGAACAGAAAATGGTGGAAGCGATTTTGTGACGGGCTTCAGTAATTTCAAGGAGTATAGCTGCTTCTTCCGTTGATAAATCTGTCAAAAGCCACTCATCAAGGTTCATCTGAATATACTACATAAGCATAGTGTTTAAAATAAATACCTGTTGCTTTATCATTGTAATTTATTTTAATATCTTTTATTTCTTCTTCACTATAACCTTTTTCTTTAAATAAATAATCTTTAACAGATGCTTCTACAATTTCAGCGTTATCTTTTTTATTTTCATTAGTAAGAACAAAACTAGCGCCTATTCCTATAATTAATAGAGTGATAACAATAAAAAGTATTTTTTTCATAAATAAAACCTCTGTTCTAAATATAATCATTTAGTAGTTAATACTGGGGTACCGCCAACATTTTAACGAAAATATACGCTAAGTGTGTAGTGCAAAATAGAAGTACAGAGATGTGCAACCAAAACGTACATAACTCTGCACTTCTTTTTTAGATAAAAAAAGCCTTGCCAGCCATCCAATATAACTCTACTGTAATTGGTGTCGAATCAAACACAGTGGAGGTCGAAAGGATTGCTAGCAATGACTAAGATTAATCATATCAAAACTTTACGAAATCATGAAGACGAAAGCGTTTGCGTATAGGTAATCTCTTCATCTAAATCGTCTCTTTCAGGCTTAGAAGGAAACGATGATTTGATAGACTCATCTACAGAATAGACCGCTTTTCTCAAGTGTTTTGACCGTTCACGTAAAACATCTATAGTTTTTTTCTGATTATACCGTGCCTGCGTATGAGTGGAATCAACGATGATCGTTTTACTTGTCATGACTCCTTGTTCAATGGCGATATCAACGGTTTTTCCGATTAATAAATCAAGCACATTCAGATCTTTTAATCGCAACTTCCGAAATTTTGTTAAGGAACTCGGATCGATCACATCTTCTTTAGGAGCCATGCCTAAGAAATATTTATACGACATGTCATATCTAGAGCGTTCTACAAGATCGACGTCCGATAAAGGAAACATGCTTTTTAACAAGAGATATTTAAACATACGAATGGGATCGATGGCTGCACGACCATGATTCAAGTGATAGTTCTCAATCAGCTCATCATAAATAAAAGAAAAATCAATGAGATCGTTTAGTTTCCTTAAGACATGGTCTTTAGGAACAATCATGTCATAGAGATCGGCGTACGCACTGAGTTGGAGAGACTGTTGTTTTTGAATCATGACCATCCAACACTTTCACGTTTAATACTCTTATTTTATCAAAGTAAGAGAAGATCGTCCCGGATTTCCGGAACGATCTTCTAATCAGACTTTTTCAGTGGCCTCCGATTTGGATTGTTTTTTGGTTAGTTCCAGTTTTATTCCTAAAAAAACTTGTTTAATACCCTCATGGGGTATGGTATATTTATTGTGTAGAGTGAACGCAACAAATATTATTCTCTTCTGATGTCAAGCTATTTGATTAGTATTGAGGGAGGGCCATTATGGATATTGAAAACGTCACAACTCACCTTTTTTTGTGCCACGGTAAATCCTGTACAAAGAATGGTGCTGATGAAGTTACACGCTCTGTTCGAGAAACAATTTATGAGTATGATTTAACTGACAAAATTCATACAACTAAAACAATGTGTAATGGTCAGTGTAGTTCTGGTCCAATAGTCATTTCTTACCCACAGGGAGTTTGGTATCAAAAGATGAATACAACTATGGGCAAAGAGCTTATACGTTCAATCAAACGTGCCCAGCCGTTTAAGGAAAAGTGCTTATATACACTTGAAAATGGTCGATTCAGAAAGTTATCTAGGGAGGATTAACATGAGTAAGAAAAAAGAAATATCATTACAAATTTCAGGAATGACTTGTGCGGCATGTGCGACAAAAATTGAAAAGAGATTATCGAAAATGGAGGGAGTCTCAAGTGCAACCGTTAATTTCGCACTAGAGAATGTCTCTGTCGTCTATGATCATGAACAAGTGACCGAGTCCGATATGTTGCAAACTGTTAAAAAGCTGGGCTATAGTATGAAACCTCAAACGTCTAAAGCAGAAACAGCGAATGATAAAGAGAAAGAAATTCAACATCAATCAGGTAAATTTATTTTTTCAGCTATTTTAACATTGCCACTCTTGTGGACAATGGTTACTCACTTTCAATTTACTTCGTTCTTATATATGCCTGACATGTTCATGAACCCTTGGGTACAACTTGTATTAGCAACCCCTGTGCAGTTTTATGTCGGTGCGCAATTTTATAAAGGGGCATATAAAGCGTTACGTAATAAAAGCGCGAATATGGATGTCCTCATTGCTTTAGGTACTACCGTTGCCTTTTTCTATAGTATCTTTTTAGGATGGGAATGGTTTGTAGGTGGACAGGTTGGGATGCCTGAACTTTATTTCGAAGCAGCTGCAGTCATTATTACATTAGTTATTTTAGGGAAACTATTTGAAGTTCGAGCTAAAGGAAGCACTGGTCAAGCTATTCAAAAATTACTAGGTCTACAAGCAAAAACAGCTCGAGTTATACGAGATGGACAAGAACTTGAAATACCAATCGAAGAGGTCATTGTAGGAGAGATGATAACGGTTCGTCCTGGTGAAAAAATTCCTGTTGATGGAGTTATTAAACAAGGCCATTCAGCTGTAGATGAGTCCATGATTACAGGGGAGAGTATTCCAGTTGATAAAAAAGAGGGCGATTGGACAATTGGTTCAACGATTAATAAAAATGGTTCTTTAAAAATTGAGGCTACAAAGGTGGGACGAGACACAGCACTCTCTCAGATTGTAAAAGTTGTAGAAGAGGCACAAGGTAGCAAAGCTGATATACAACGGATTGCTGATAAAGTTTCAGGTATTTTTGTCCCCGTGGTTGTATTAATAGCCATTGCTACCTTCCTTGTCTGGTATTTCATTGTTGATCCCGGTAACTTCAGAGCTGCAGTTGTCCCATTAATCACGATTCTAGTCATTGCTTGTCCTTGTGCTCTAGGATTAGCAACTCCGACCTCTGTTATGGCTGGGTCAGGACGTGCAGCTGAACTTGGTGTTCTTTTTAAAGGTGGTGAACATTTAGAAAATACACGCACCATTCAAACGGTTGTCCTAGATAAAACGGGAACATTGACAAAAGGGGAACCTGAACTAACAGACGTTATAGTTGTTTCAGAATATGAAGAAGCCACAGTTTTATCTTATGTTGGTTCAGCTGAAAAAAGCTCTGAGCATCCATTAGCAGAAGCTATTGTTAAAGGCGTTCAAGAAAAAGGTGTATCTATAGATGAACCCGACGAGTTTGAAGCAATTCCTGGGTATGGGATTCGTTCTATTGTAAAAGGAAAAGAAGTATTAGTCGGTACAAGAAAGTTAATGACAAAAGAGTCAATAAATATTGGTGACTTTGATACTAAGATGTCTTCGCTTGAAGAACAAGGGAAAACAGCTATGTTAATCGCAATTGATAAGGAATTAGTCGGAGTAGTAGCAGTCGCAGATACGGTTAAAGAAACCTCTAAAGCTGCTATTAAGAGATTACACGATCTTGGTTTAGAAGTTATCATGCTAACCGGTGACAATCAACGAACAGCTAAGGCTATAGGAAAACAGGTAGACATTGATCGTGTGATTGCTGAAGTTGTTCCAGAACAAAAAGCAGAAGAAATTAAAAGCATTCAAAAAGAAGGTAAAAAAGTAGCTATGGTTGGTGATGGAATCAATGATGCCCCAGCTTTAGCGGTGGCAGATATCGGCATGGCCATTGGAACAGGTACCGATATAGCCATTGAAGCCGCAGATATTACACTCATGCGTGGTGATCTTCACAGTGTGGCTAATAGTATTCAGCTAAGTGATCGAACTATACGAAACATTAAACAGAACTTGTTCTTTGCATTCTTTTATAACTCAGCTTCTATCCCTATTGCTGCATTAGGACTACTAGCTCCATGGGTAGCTGGAGCAGCAATGGCTTTTAGTTCTGTATCAGTTGTTTTAAATGCGCTGCGTTTACAACGTCTGAAATTAGATGGTAGAGGAGAATAACTGAAAATGAAAATTAAAACATGGGTTATAGGTGGTATCGTCTATCTGGTAATGGTTGTGGCAGGATATAGTGTCGTTACAGGAGAGAACCCACTAAACAGCGGAGAGATGAACCATGGGGATCATGAGGGACAACAGGAAGAGCAAGATCATGGGGAACATTCAAATGATGAGGTAGATCATAGTGAACATGGTTCAAGTAGCGAATCTCAAGTGCAAACTGATGTGACCTATAAAGAAGGACGGTTAATCGTGAGTTTAGAAGACGATGAAGGAAACGTACCTCAACTGGAAGAAAATCACGAAAAATTGATGCATCTTATAGTGGTTTCTACTAACTTAGAAGACTACGTTCACTTACATCCTGAGATAGATGAAAACAACATGTATCTCTCAGAAGTGACCTTAGAACCTGGATATTACAAAGCGTTTGTTGATATTAGTCCCAAAGATAAAAAGTATCGGGTAGAAGAAAACGAGCTTTCTGTAGGTGACTTGGAAGAAAACGAAGCTCATTTGACGCCGACCTCATATACACAAGATGTGGCTGAAAAGAAGGTGACATTGGAGGCTTCCGGATTATCTACTGACGAAACTAGTGTGCTTTCCTTTGATTTACACGGTGAAATACCACTTCCTTATTTAGGAGCATTAGGACATGTTGTAATCTTGAATGAATCAGCAGATGAATTTATACACGTACATCCAACTTCTGAAACTGAAACAACATTTGAAACACACTTTGATACGCCCGGTATGTATAAAGTTTGGGCAGAATTTAATTTTGAAGACGAGGGTGTAGTGGTCTTTCCTTATGTAATAGAAGTTAATTAAAAATGAGGTGGTTTAATTGTATACCTTGGAACTCTATACTCACCCATGGTGTTCTGACTGTAAAGCTAGTAAAGAGTATTTAAAACAACAACAAGTAAAATTTATTGAACACAACTTAAGTGAAACACCCGAAACAGAGGAACAATTAAAAGATTTAACAGGTAGTAGAGTGGTTCCGGGTTTTGTATTTAGGAAGAATTCTGTACTTGGTAAACTTAAAAAACCTATAGTTTTTACCGGGTATAAACAAAACCTCGAAAAGATTCAATCTTTAGTGAGGAAATTGAAACGAATATAAGGGAGGTGATGTACAAAAGGAGGAATTTAATCTATTAAAACTCATGATTACTTTGAATGAATAAAGTTCATAACTATAAAAAAGGAGAGATTTTAATGAAATCAGTAACGTTAAAAGTGGAAGGAATGTCTTGTGGCCATTGCGTCAACTCTATTGAGGGCTCTGTAAGTACATTAAACGGTGTTGACAAGGTGAAAGTAAACCTTGAAAGTAGTACAGTTGATGTATCGTTCAATGATAACGAAGTTACCCAAGATACTATTGAAAAAGCAATTGAAGAACAAGGATACGATGTAGCTTCGTAAGGGGTTTGGGATGGTGTATTATAACACCATCCCAAAATCCTTTTCTTCTTTAAATAAAAGGGGGAATTACTAATGGAAAAAGAACAGAAAACTATACAACCTAATAAACAAGCTCTCTTGAATCGATTAAAACGTGTGGAGGGACAGATTAGAGGCCTTCGAAGAATGATTGAAGAAGATAAATATTGTGTAGACATTCTATATCAAATTAGTGCAGTTGAATCAGCAATGAAGAAAGTCAGCCTTATGTTAATGGAAGATCATACAAAAAACTGTTTAGTGCGGGCTATTAAAAATGGTAATCAGGAAGACACGATTAATGAATTAATGGATGTTATCAAGAGAATGAAATAAAAATAATACACATCTAAAGTAAAGAAACGAATCTCCTCCTGATTTTTATAACTTTGTCTCTCGGTTTTATTTATAAAGGGTAAGTGGGAAAGCAAGCTAAAAAAGCGTTTTTAATAGATAACCCCCTTAATTTATCCTTACAATTTGATAACTTTTTATAGATTTAAATTTAAATACACGTTATCAAGATCATCTTGTGTCATACCAATATAGGCTAGCGTAACGCTTGATGCTGAATGGTTAAACAATTTTTGAAGAATAGAAAAATCCACCCCAGATTGATAAGCATGGTAGCCAAATGTTTTTCGTAATGTATGAGTCCCGATCCTCTCTTTTATTCCTACGGCTCTTGCCGCCTCATTAATAATTCGATAGGCTTGTTGTCGCTTTAATGCTTCTTTCCCTTTTCTTGAGCGAAATAACGGTTCGTTTTTTTCGTAATCTCTCGTCATCAAATACTCTCTGATTGATTTTTTGACGTATCTCCAATGGGGAAATCCTTGATTTTCCCTGTTTTTACTTCCCGAAGTGAGATACGATCCGTTAAACCAACTTTTTTTAGAACGGAGCTTTTTTATTGTGTATGCTCGAGTAAGAGAATTACTAACTTCTGAGGAACGGAAAACGTATATGTCCATACCCACTGAATTAGATGAATGGACTTTAGGTACATTCTTCACGCTAAGCCAACATGATTTAGATGTCATCTTTCGCCATAGAAAAGATTATAATCGTTTCGGTTTCGCGGTACAACTTTGTATTATTCGATTTTCAGGGTGGACGTTATCTGATATAGATGAAGTTTCTTCATATGTTATATCCTATATTGCTAAACAAATTAGAGTGGATCCAAATGAGTTTTCAAATTACGCAAGACGAGAAGCAACTAAATATGAGCATTTGGTAGAAATCCGTAAGGAATATGACTATCAAACGTTTTCAATTCCAGCATATCGCCAACTTTCTAGACTTCTATTCGATGATGCTATGGCTAACGGAAACCCTATTCACCTTATACAGACGGCCATTCAGATCGTGCGGAAATGGAAAGTTATTCTACCAAGTATGGCCACCATTGAAAGAGTAGTCTGGGAAACACGAAAACGAACGGAACAACATATTTTTCATCACTTTAACGACTCCTTAACGTCATTTCAACTTGAAAAGCTGGATCGCTTACTATCTCCAATGCCTAATGATAATGGAAAAACATATTTATCATGGTTAAGAGAGATCCCAGGGCAATCATCTCCAGATGCCTGTTTAAAAGTGATAGAGCGATTAGAATACATTAAAACACTTCAACTTACAGTAATAACTGAGTCTATACACCCCAATCGATTGCGCCAACTATCTAAAATAGGCGCTAGATATGAACCCCATTCCTTTCGACGCTGCACCAAAGAAAAAAGATATGCGATATTAGTCGCTTATTTACTTCATCTGAATCAAGATTTAATTGATCAATCATTTGAAATTCACGACAGACAAATCCTGACCCTCCAAGCGAAAGGACGTAGAGCTCAAGAGGAACTTCAAAAGAAGAACGGGAAATCAGTAAATGAAAAGGTTATCCATTACGCTCGCTTAGGTGAGGCTCTTATAAAGGCACGCGAAGAAAAGCTAGATCCTTTTACAACCTTAGAAACCATCATGCCATGGGAACAGTTTGTTAGTTCTATTGAGGAAGCTAAGGATTTGTCTAGACCGATCAATTATGATTATTTAGATCTTTTAGAAAGTCGCTTTTTTTACTTGCGGAAATATACACCGACTCTACTAAGGGCACTTGAATTCCGTTCAACTAAATTCAGTCAGCCATTAATGAAAGCATTAGATACTATTCGTGAAATGAATGAAACTAATAAGCGCAAAGTACCAGATGGTGCCCCCTTGGATTTTGTATCTAATCGCTGGCAAAAGCATGTCTACGAAGAAGACGGGACGATTAATCGGCAAAATTATGAAATGGCAGCACTAACGGAGCTTCGAAACCATGTTAGGTCAGGAGATATTTCCATTGCCGGGAGTCGACAACACAAAGACTTTGAGGATTATCTAATTTCCAAAAAAGAATGGGAAATTGCCTCTGCAATGAACGCAACAAGGATTGCTGTTAGCTTGTCAGTTGATAATTATCTCGAAGAACGACGATTTTCTTTATTAGAACGTATTCAACATGTCAAAGACAATATTCATAATTTAGAAGGAGCTAATCTGACGAATGGCAAACTTCACATTCAACGGCTTGAAAAAGATGTCCCGGAAAACATTTGTTCTCTGTTTTTCATTGTAGACATGCCTCCTCTGCTCCACTTTCTGAGGATTGGTTTCCATCCATAAGGAGTGATGATGTAGGTTCCAAGTTGGGAGAGGGAGGTCAGGTGAGTACGGCGGGCGTTTACGTATGCAATCTTTTGTACCAGCTTTTGCGGAGACCTTACCAGTCTTAAAAATGGATGCAGTTTCAGTTAATGAAGAATGCATCCATCTTGTTCAAATAAGAAGCGCCCGAGTAAAGCCATATTTATTATCGTTTTCCTGCTTACCATCTTTCAATGATCACCTTATGACTTATGCTTTTTTACTGTAGTTTAGATTATGACCCTTTAGCGTTTTATCTTTCCCGAATAAGAAGTGTTTCTCCATATCCGGTGAATATTTGGAATTAATGGTTTCGTATCCTATCGCTTCTGCTACTGCTCTGATCATCGCAGGTGAGGCCCCGCAGCAAAGACCAATATAATTAATACCAATATCTTTTGCTTCTTTCGCCCATTCCGCTAATTCGTACCGATTGTGATAAAGCGGGTCTAAGGATGTAGGGAACGTGGTTTCGGTCGGCAAGGAACAACTGCATCCTCCATCGGGCAAGTTGAAGAACGTCGGGTGTTCTTCTGTCGTGCGATATGGAATGGGCAATCCACCGACATATCCTTCTACCTCATTTCTAATTCCCTTCAAGTATGGCTGCATCGTATTTGGTCCGCGGAAACAGTTCATCCCAACCACTAACGCACCTTTTTCAGAAAGAATTTTACAGGATTCTTCAACGGTATAACCATCCCGCAGTATATTTTCGCCCATTAGCCCTAATGTAACGACTTCCGGCAGACCTTGTTTTTGAATTTCCTCTAGCGCAATAACGGCCTCTTCATGGTAATAAAAAGTTTCCGCATTTATAAAATCGACGCCTTCTTCTTTACACCACGTGGCCATTTCTGCAAATATACTTCTTACTTCTTCCGCAGAATCAGCATCTTCCGGATCAAAAATATTCGTATTCGAAATGTTGCCTGCAACTAACGCTTCTTCTGTAGGATGTTCTTTCGCCACTTCTTTCGCCAAACGAATCGCACTCCGGTTTAACGGCTCATGTAAATGTTCTTTACCTATAATTCTCATTTTTTCACGGTGGGCATTATAGGTGAAAGCTAAAACCACATCTGAACCGGCATTCATGTAATCTCGATATACTTGCTTTAAAACCTCCGGGTGCTCCAGCGCTACTTCTGGTACAAACGATCCTGCCTGTAAATAACTTCTGCGCTCCATTTCAAATAAATATCCTTCGGCTACAACGACTGTGCCTTCGTTTAATCTTTGTTCTAAACTTCTTTTCCCCACTGCTAACCCTCTCCTTTAGTAATGTAGAGTCAGTGTAGCATTGAATAATGGTATAGCATAACACGTAAATTCTATGCTTTGCCATAACTTTAACCTATAGCAAAGTTAGTTCTTCGGCAATCGTTTCCCTTAAGAAATTGATATAAATCGTTGCCAGCGGACTGTTTGCCACATTCTTATGTTGAATATACCCGACTGTAATGCTCTCATCCACCTTAAGCGGCACCGCCACAATATCATCGTCATTGATGTCATAACTGATTACCCCTGTGGAAATCGTGTATCCATTCAATCCTATCAGCAGGTTAAACAACGTGGCCCGGTCACTGACACGAATATTTTTGCGCCTTGAGATGGTGCTTAATATCTCCTCCGAGAAATGAAACGAATTATAGTCCCCTTGTTCAAATGACAAATACGGATAAGGATCCAAATCAGCTAAGGTAACATACTTCTGAGCCGCGAGTGGATTAGTTGAACTGATGAACACATGCGGCTTGGCCTGAAATAGCTCATGAAACGTTAAATTTCCTTCTCTCAGAAACTTCCGAATGACCTGTTGGTTAAAATCATTTACATACAAAATCCCAATTTCACTACGAAGGTTTTTTACATCATCAATGATTTCATACGTCCTCGTCTCTCGTAACGTAAACTCATATTCATCCCGATTATAATTTTTCAACAGCTTCACAAACGCACTGACCGCAAAGGCATAATGCTGGGCAGATACAGAGAAATGCTGCTGCGGGGATTGAGCCGTATTGGCATAGCGGTTTTCAAGCAAGTCTGTCTGTTCAATCACCTGCCTGGCGTAACCTAAAAACTCCGAACCCTCAGACGTAATAACAATCCCCTTATTCGTACGAGAAAAAATCGCAATCCCCAGTTCATTCTCCAATTCTTTAATCGCATTCGACAGACTCGGCTGACTAATAAACAATTGATGCGCAGCTTTACTAATCGATCGTTGCTTCGCCACTTCAATCACATATCCCAATTGTTGCAATGTCACTTAAATTCCTCCTTCCTTTGTTTTGAGATGGTGCGTAGACTTGGCTCTTCTCCATGCAATTCGAGCATGTAGCGGTATGGGAACATAAAAAACCTCCTGTAAACAAATGTCATGCCAAATGTAGGATATGTCCAGTTTTCTGGATTTCCTGAAATCATGTGCCTCACACAAGTAGGGGCAAAATGTCGATCAAACCCTACGGGTTCTGCCTCCCTTCGTTTGTTGTATGCGATGAGAGAATATTTGTTCATCGCATGGATTTGTTTATAAACAGGTTCATAATCATAGCCCGCATCCATCATGGCATAAGACCATTTATGTCTGGGGAAAAGATGGTTTATCCCTCTAAGTAAAGGAATAGCTGCTTTTCCATCATTTAAATTTCCGGAAGACATCATAGAATGAAGAATCATTTGACTGTTGGTGTCCACAGCTAAATGAACTTTGTATCCAAACCACCATACATTTTGACTCTCGCTGTTTTTCTTCACGCCCCAACGCGGAGGGAGAGGCATTTCCTTATGAAGGGTGTCATAAGGAACATCCAGCTGAGCTTCTATTCTTTTCTCAGAAAGAGGAAGCGATTCCTCTTTCTCTCTTTTTTCTTTTAACCATTGGTTTCGTTCAGCTTTGGGCTTACGCCCATAGTATTTACTCATATAAAGGAAAATTTTGTTGGAACAGGGAAAGGATAAAGCTTTATCTTATATTTATCTACTTTTTGCGAGAAGACTCCCGCTTCCTACGAAGTGTAAAGCTGGGAAGGGTGATTTGTCGCTCTTTCGGATTTTATTGTAATTAATTTACAACTATTGATATAATTGGAAAAAAAGTTCCCGAAAGGGGAGGTAATCGATAGTGGCAGTGCGTCAGGCATAAAAATTTCGCATCTATCCATACAAAACACAGTAAATGCTCATTCACAAAACATCGCCATTTCCTTCAGCTCGAGAACGCTGCCCGAAACATCCAAACCGAAGCCGTAAGGCTTCTAACCGTAGAGCTACGAGGTTAGCATGATAAATTAACTGGCTTGGCTAGGGCGATCTTCTTTGGAAAGCATGGGGAGTTAAGGGAACGAGCTTTACAAGATCAACTAAGAAGAGCAAGCGCATTAAACATTATAATCAATGCGATTAGTCTTTGGAACACCGTTTATCTTACAGAAGCCACGAATCATGTGGCCATACACACAACAATCCCTTTGATTACGTCTATAATGGTCATCTGCATCATAAGTATGAAGATCATTGGGATGAATGTCGAATTCCAGTAACAAATGTCAGTCCTGAAGTGTAAACGAAAGTCTTGGGGCTGTTCCCATAGTGAAGAGGGCGGGCATGAATTGGTTCCTCATGGAGATCATATGGATTTTTTAGTCAACGGACGGCTCCATCATGTTGATGAGGACCATTGTGATGAACATGGCCCTGTGGAAACGGTGACTTTATTGTAGGAATTATTTTTTCGATATGGATATCAGCTTTCAACGTTGGTATCTGTTTTTATGATGAAGTGGAACAAGTAGGACATCGCCCGTATATTTCGAACTTATGATCATATATGACATACCCATGAAGGGTAGCGTCTATATTTTCCATAGGACAAAAAGCTAACTTCGTCGTCCCGCCACATTCTGTGCAAATAAATCGATGCTCATGTCGATGTAAGGTATTTTTTAAATGGAATACACTTTTTCCGCAGTAAGATGAGGCATCAATAAAGCCTATTTCTTTAAATAAATGTAAGTTTCGATAAACCGTGTCTACACTTACGTTGCCCATCTTTTCTCGTAAGTACTCTAATATGGATCTAGCAGTGACAAACCTATTTCTTTGCTTTACAAAAAACGTTAACATCTCTAGGCGTTGAGGGGTACAATTGTACCCCTGTTGTTTTAAATGATTCTTAAATATTTTCCAATTCAAGAGCCTCATTCCTTCACGTTACATTTAATAGTGAATGGACTATTTTAGACAAAGCATATAGAAAGAAATATGAGGAAAGAGTACAATAACATTTTATAGTTCATGCGGTACCCATATCCATTTTTCTTTTCGCTTATTAATATATCCTAACCCAGGGAAGGGATAGTGACATGCGAATACCATCGCTGACATATCATGAGCCTTTTTCAGAAATTTTCTCCGAGTGTTTAATCCTTTTGCCGGTGACATTTCAGCGCTTATATGAGAAGGAAGATGTTGTAACGTAGCAGGATCATTTAGAATATCAGAAGCTATCAATAAATCGTTGTTTTCTGAATTCACATGAACACACAGATGTCCTGCTGTGTGACCGGGAGTGTGAATGATGCGAACACCCGGGAAAACCTCTGCGTCCTTAGGTAGTAACGTCAAGCAGTTTTTTAAAAGGAGTAAAATATTATGCTCCTGGGAAGAAGGATCTGATTCCCAGACGTCCCACTCCTCTTGTGACAAAACGTACTGGGCTTGTGGAAATACCGGCCTTTTACTATGGATAAGACCCCCTATGTGATCTAAATGTCCGTGTGTAATAATCACTGTTTGAATGTCACCAGGAGAGACATGTATTGTTTTTAAATGGTCTACCAATTTCCCTGCTACCGGGGCAAACGTTGATCCTAACCCAGCATCTATTAAAATTTTTTGAGTGCCGGTATCTATCAGTAAAACATTCAGCGGAGCATGATAATGGTTAGGAATATGACTCACGATGTGAGAAGGTGTATTAGCAAAGAAAAAGTTTTTCGTTACAGGGAAGGCTCCGTCAGAGATAGAGGTTAAATGAAATCTTCCCAATGAAAATGAGTGTGAGACAGGATTCATTTGCATTCCTTTCTTGGTACGATAATGTATTTATGTTGTCTGGTTTACTCCGCGATGCAATTATTAAATTGCTGTTGAAGCTGTTCTTTATCGAGATTTTTTCCAATGAATACAAGTTCACTTAGTCTTTTTTCAGACGAACGCCATTTTCGATCAGGGCTACCTGAAAATAACATATGAAGCCCTTGAAAGACGATTCGTTGATCCATTTTGTCAATGTGAAGAATGCCTTTATACCGCAGCAAATCTTCTCCTTTTTCTTGCACCAGATACCCCATCCACTTTTCAACTTTTTCTAAATCGAGTGGCCGTTCTTCTTTGAAAGCGACTGAAGTTACTTGATCATCATGATGATGGTGGTGGTGGTCTTCTAGAAAATGCGGATCAATTTCCAATTTTCGATTCACGTCAAATGAATAAATCCCTAAAATGCTTCTTAAATTGATTTGGCAGTAGTGAGCATTCATCCTCTTAGCTGCAGGATTGATATGAATAAGTCGTTTCTCCAAGGCAGTTATTTCCGCATTGGATAGCAAATCAGATTTATTCAAAATGATCATATCGGCAAAAGCAATTTGCTCTTGAGCCTCATCATGACTATCTAAGTGTTTAGTGATATGCTTGCTGTCTACAACGGTGACAATACTGTCTAAATCAAATATTCCCGAAAGCTTTTCATCCATGAAAAACGTTTGAGCAACAGGAGCCGGATCAGCTAATCCTGTGGTTTCGATGACGATTCGATCAAATTCAACTTTCCCTTCTTCCATCGAAAATACTAGGGTTCTTAATATACGAATCAAATCTCCCCGAACCGTGCAACAAATACATCCATTATTCATTTCAATGATTTCTTCATCGGCATTTACGACTAACTGGTTATCAATGCCCACTTCCCCATATTCATTTACAATTACTGCGATTTTCTGTTTATGCTTTTCTGTTAATATCCGATTTAACAGGGTGGTTTTTCCAGCGCCTAAATAGCCAGTGAGAATAGTGACAGGTATTTTTTTTGGTTTCGTAATAGGCATGTATATAACCTCCACTTAGAAGTTTTCAAAAGATTTCTTACCAAATTCATCGTTTTTAGGAAATCCCTTTTCTATGCCACACTGACGTTGAAATACGCCTTGATAAGTATGGCTTACTTTGTCTAGATAGTTGGTGTCCTCAAGAATCGATTTTATAAAAAGAGGAACATCTTCGGGGGTAACATTTTTGTACCAGGTCCCTTTTGGATAATGAATAACTACACATTTATCTTTACATCTCCCATTGCATTGCGTCCTTGTTGTATGAATCAATGGCTCTGCTTCTCGGTGTGAAATTTCTTTTCGAATAGCTTGTGTTAATGCCTCTGCCCCAAAATGATTGCAGCTGCCACCGTTGCAAATGAAAAGATGGTTTTTTGTGTGCTGTAAATCCCAAGTAGTCATAGAAGACCCCTTTTTCCAATAGAATAGTAAGTATTTATATCTCCTCTTACAAATCGTAATAATTCTTATTTATGAAGGTTAATTTATTTTTGAAAAAAAGTCAAGGCAGAGAATTAGAGGCATCATTCACAAAAATGAAAATTCATGATAGCATTTAATCGTAATGATTACGATCTATTGTTTATGATTACATGGAAAGGAGAGAGAGGTTTCATTTCATTGACCAAACCTCTTGTTATGAGTATGGAAGTATATATTAAACATTTATTTAAAAAACATTTGAAAAGCGAAAGGCGATACTGTTTTACGATAAACGAGACAATGCACTTGATAGACAGTGCCTTTATTATTCAGGAAATATTAGACTCCTCTCCAGAGGAACAAGAAGATATCAAAGAGATACTTGAAGACATGGATAAATCCGAGGAAAGTATTCATCATTTTTTGAAGCATCTTGCCACTATATATGTGATGGGCAACAGCCAAGCGTAAGACCGCATGTTATAACCGTTAAATACATAAAGGAGAGATTGTTTATGTCTGTTTCAAAGCATCGTGAAGAAGCTCCAGAAACATTAAATTGTATGGTAATCACGGTATCTGATACTCGCACAAAAGAAAATGATAAAAGTGGGAAAGTAGTAAGAGATGCTTTGAAATCCGTAGGTTACTTTATTCCGAAGTATCACGTGGTAAAAGACGAATATGAAGATATCCAACATCTAATTAAAGAGGGAGGAAATGGGGAGGACATAGATGCGATAATTATAAATGGAGGAACAGGTATAGCTGATCGGGATACTACCTTTGAAGCTGTCCGTGATTTGCTAGAAAAAGAGATGCCGGGATTTGGTGAATTGTTTCGTTATTTAAGTTATGTAGAAGATATAGGTTCTGCATCCATCTTGAGTCGCGCGGTAGCCGGTGTTTATCACCACAAAGCGATATTTTCTATGCCTGGTTCTTCTGGCGCTGTATGTTTAGCTATGGAGAGAATTATAGTACCAGAATTAGCTCACGTTGTTCGTGAAATTCGAAAAGACCTTTCATAGCAGTATTTATCCTATCAATACTAATTTTTGTGTTCACAACTCCCGGCTTCCCAAAAAAGGGGCCAGGGAGAATGTGATCTTATGGTTCGTAAATGAACAGGGGCGGCTTTATTTTCGATAGGACAGTTTCGCCGGAGCATTATGAAGATGAATGGATTCTTCGTTGCAACATTCTACTGAAAATCGCTGAATGGCTTCAGACTCATAAAGATCAGCACCTACCAATCGAGTCATATCTTCAACAAAACGTGGATTTTCATAAGCTTTTTCTGTCACTACTTTTTCATCTGGGCGCTTAAGAACTGAATGAATCCTTGCACTGGCATTGGATTCAGCCGCATGTAATAAGGTTTCTTTCCAGTTCTGTTCATATATCATCGTCACTCAATTCAACCGTCATGGTAATAAATCCTCGCTGATTATGAGCACCATATTCACTGATCTCTTTTGAACATGGACACAACGTCGTAATCCCGGCGGATAATTGAGCTTCATGAGAAAATCCAGAGATTGAGTTATACGTTACTTTCTTCGAAGCCACTGCTTTCATTAATCCTGTTTTTTCACTTTGTGACGCCCGCCGCTCAAAAAACCACGGGTACGTGACTTCTGCGGATTTCTGGTCCATCCGCTCTGTCAGTTCTTTGGTAAATGTGTAGAGATGGGGAAAATCAATGATCCACCCTTTTTTATGATAATGATCAAGCTGTTCTGTGAGTCGGCTCATATTAATTCCCCGGGAATGACGGCCCAAATGGGTACTCATTGTGAAATCTGCGACCGTACTTTGTTTGGTGGAAGAGTGCTCGGCTGGTATAGTAACTGGATATTGGACGTTGCAAACCCCAACGCTTTCTAAATCGTGAATTTATTGAATGCTAACTATAACGTTTGTAGTGCATGCTTAATTCTATCTTTCTGAAGATCTTCGCCTATCATCACTAAGACCGGGGTGACGTTTCGTCTTTGTAGATAGGGTTCGAGTGCCAGCCCTCCGTGAGAATAGTTCAATAAGACAATCTCCGGACTGTTCGTAAAAACGACAAAACCCTTCATTCGATAAATATTGGATTGGAATGTATTGACCCAATTAGAAAATTTTAAGCGGCTGATTGGCTTGAGTATAGGTAGGGTGATCGAATGAAGATGCAAATCCTCGTCTACGCGAACGTCATGATTTGACGGACGCTCCCATTTTGAATAAGAAGAAAATGTACTTTCTATAAATAATAAAGAGAAGTCTATTACAGCGTAATTCGTATCAATCCTTTTTGCCTTAGGGTTTAATTGGGCCACCTCCTCATGAACGTTAACTAATTCATGGTGGCTTATTTTCCCTTTCTTATTAAGAATAATTATGTCCGCATATTTCACTTGTTCTTTCATTAGTTTGCGTACTTTTATACTCCCTTTGCCATCTATCCATTGTTTTGTATCCACCATGGTGATGACTGCTTTTATATTTACTTGGTCCGCGATAAAAGGATGTGTGCAGGCATTAATTACATCCACTGGATGAGCCACCCCAGTAGCTTCAATATATACGGCATCTAATGGGCGTTCTTTTAACAATTCATCTAATTGATGACTGAGCTGCCCTTGAATGGTGCAGCAGATGCAACCGTTTAACAATTCTTTCAAAAGAGTGTTCTCTGGTACTGCTGTGAAATCAATGCTTTGATCTCCGAATTCATTCAAAAACACAGCAACGTTTCTTCCAAGCTCTTTTTCTTTTTGAAGCAGTTGTTGAAGCAGGGTACTTTTCCCACTCCCTAAAAAACCACTTAATACAATGATTTCTGTTTGGTGATGATGTCGAATAATAACCCCTCCATTTTTAAACGATTTTTAACGCTCAAACTTGTTAATAATGCATTAATAAGAATTATTCTTATTTACGATAAGGGAATCTCTTCTGAAAGTCAAACAAAAATCTGAGAGACGAGAATAAGGTCCACAGCCTCCAAATTTACAAATCGTAATCATTACGATATACTTCTGGTTATCGAATCATAATCATAACGAAAGAGTGGATGTACTATATGAAGACAAAGTTAGTCAAGATACTGTTTTTTTCCGTGGTTGTTATTATGGGGGGGAATGCCTGGGCTGGCAGAGAAGCAACCCAATAAGTGATGGCTTCCAGCGTGATGGAAGAACCGGCTTGAGATAACATAAAAGCCATGGTGTTATGCGTCGACAGCCACTAGTGGAAATGACAAGGAACGATCCATCTTTGCAACAAGAATTAAAATCTTTTGAGCATGGGGATAGAAAAATAGAACTTGTGTTTATTGGTATCGGTCTTAATAAAGAAGAGTTGGAGGAGTCACTTGACCGCTGTCTTCTTCAACCAGATGAGCTGAATTTTTGGAAAAAGAACAACAAAAGAAAACTATCAACAGTATCCGATTGATTGAATAACTGAATGGAGGAATTAAAATGGCTAAAAAAGCAAAAGTGGTCAAAGAGAAAAAACGACAAGAATTAGTTAAAAAATATGCGACGATTCGAAGGGAATTAAAAGAAAAAGGAGATTACAAGGCTTTGAGAAAGTTGCCAAGGGATTCTTCTCCTACGCGATTACACAACCGTTGTGAGATTTCAGGCAGGCCAAGAGGTTACATGCGAACATTTGAAATGTCACGTATCACTTTCAGGGAGTTGGCCCAAAAAGGTCAATTACCCTGAGTAAAAAAATCAAGCTGGTAAATTACTTGAATTACAATCGTTTTACCATCTTATGCGATAGGAGGAAAAATGCCTTATGCTAGAAAATCTTTATAGAACAGTCGTGATGGAACACGCGAAGCATCGAAAGAACGTAGGGATTCTATCAGGGGAAGACGTCCACAAAGTGTACTATAAAAACCCTACTTGTGGGGATGTCATCACCCTGTATATAAAAGTAAAGGAAGATGCGATCAGAGATGTTTCCTTTGAAGGGGAAGGCTGCAGCATAAGCATGGCCTCCTCTTCTATGATGACGGAGCTCATCAAAAACGAAGATCTGGAAAAAGTGAAATCAAAGCGGTTGGCATTTGAGAAACTTATTCGAGAAGGAAAAGAGACTCAAGATCAAGATTTAGGAGAGGCCTTAGCTTTAGAAGGCGTTCATAAACTTCGTGCACGTCACAACTGTGCACTGATGGCGTGGCAAGCTTTAGATAAAGTCTTAGAAAACGCATACAATTATAATTTTTCATGATGTTTTTAATTTATCTCCTTATAAAGCTGGAACGGGCCAAGCCCGTTTCTGCTTTATTTGGTGTGCCAGGTATGCGAACTCACTTTAGGGTGACCACTTTTTCGTCTTTATAAAAAATGACGTTATGGAATTAGTTTCTTCCTATTAATGTAATACTCTTTTGAAAAAAATTACCGAAATTTTTCTACGAAAATACCTATTTATCTACTTCTTTTCAACGCTTTCCGCATAAAGGTAACAGGTCTATGCGTTAGACACTGTTGCCTTTTTTCGATGGGACTACGTAAAAAATAATAGAATGTTTAGGATAATACCTCATTTGCAGAAATGATATGGAACAAATGGAGGATCTTTTTTCGAAGATCGAAATCATATCTGAGAGCTCAACTCATTTTAAGAATTTAGCCAAGAATTACTCTTTTACAATCAAAGTAAAAAATATTCCTACGACTGTGCTCATGAACGGTCAATATTTAATACATATGAGTAATATATTTACGGGAAGTAAGTAACTCTATTAAAGTTATTAAATTATAAATATTTCCCAAACAATAGAATTATATCGGTACAAAGGGAAGAAGGTGAAAAAAATACCTACGAGAATATTCATTGATCCAGGACATGGCGGAAATGACCCAGGCGCAAATGGAAATGGATTTATAAAAAACATTTTAATTTAGAAGTGGGTTTAAAAATAAGAGAAATGCTGCAGAAAGAATATGAAGACGTGGATGTGAGGATGAGTCGGACGAATGACTCGTTTATTTCTCTAGAACGTCGAAGTAGAATGGCTGTGGAATGGGGAGCGGATGGATTTGTTTCCGTTCATTTTAATGCGGCTTCTATTGGAGCAAGCGGCACCGAAACGTATATGCACAGTAATTCTAACCTTCCAGGATTACGTAATAATCTGCATTCCTCGATACTGACAGCGCTGAGAACTCAAGGCACAGTTAATGACAGAGGTATGAAAAGGGCGAATTTCGCTGTTTTAAGAGGCACTTATCAAAAGGATGAGAACGGCCCTCATAGAATCACTATTTCTAACCAACCAAAGAGACGCTTCGTTACTCATGCTGCCTGGAACTATTGATTCCATCGTGTCAGGGCATGTGGACGGCATTGTCAAAGAATTTAATTTAAGAAAAGCGGTAGTCGATCGGGATACTCTTCAACAAGGTGACCAGGGGGAGCTCGTGAGACAACTGCAGGAGGATCTATTAAAAGTAGGCGAGAAACTTCCTAATTTCGGGGCTGATGGAATTTTTGGGGAAGAAACTACAGCCGCCGTACGTTCCTTTTAATAAAAACACGGGATGATAGTGGATGGCATTGCAGGTCCGCAAACGTTTCTAGGAAGTGGTATTTTTGTCTAAAGAGTGTTACTATGAGATTGCGGTATCTATTACCCGGTCACTATGTTTAATTCCCGGATAACAACTTAATCAGAATACTTCACTGGGGGAGCCATGAATTGGCTGAGAGAAGCTTGGAGCTTTGACCCTTATAACCTGATCTAGATCATACTAGCGGAGGGAAGTGAAGCGAGTGGAATCTTTCTTTCTATTATCTATATCCAATAATAATAGCTCGCTCCTTCGCGTGAAGGGGTGGGCTATTTTATTTTGGAAAGGAGCAAGTATTATGAATAACAATTTAGTTCGGTTATGGGATGAAGTGGATGAAAGAGAAGAAGAAATTCTAACCATATTGTCCGATTTGGTATCCTACCCAACATTGAGTCCGCCTGCCAGAAATGCGGAGAAAGCTCAAGAGTACATGGGCGATAAACTGAAAGGTC
>NZ_JBHIKY010000011.1:0-135035 GCF_042139015.1 Alteribacillus sp. HJP-4
AATTTATGAAGTATTATAACAATGAGCGTATCCAAGAAAAATTAGGCTACCATACACCAATAGATTTTGGTGACATGGTAGCCTAAGAAGGTGTTTTATTACTGTCTCATATAACTAGGTCAGTCTACAGAACCGGCTTTTTTTCTGTTAATCATCATCTCGTTCATCAACCCATTCCTAATTCGACTGAGTTAACGTTATTTCTTTTGATTCCTTTATGGAACGTAACGCCCCTCCGACAATTTCAAAGCTTTTTAAGTTGTCCTCTATGTGTGTAACAGGTTTTCGTTTTTCCCTTATTGCTTGTACCATTTCATATATCGAATATGCTCTGTCTGTATAAGGCAAGGAAACGAGAGGAAGTTCTTTGCGCTGCTTTCCTTCCACTGTAAGGTAAGGAATGTCATCAATGAGTTCAATAATTCCATGGCTACCTACTAAACGAAAATCTCCATTCCAGGATGTTTCTTTTCCACGAGTAACCCAGCTTCCAAAATAATTAATTAATGTATCCTCCCCGAAATTAATGAGAGCACCAGCCACTGCATTTCCTTCAAACCAGCTCCATGATGGTCGTTTACTTCTTGCATATATTGAGGTGGCATCTTTATTTAAAATGTGCCTCAGCAAATCAAAATGATGGATGCTCATATCTTCTACTAATATTTCGCTGTACTTGTCACGCCATCCCCCAAATTTTGTAGCCCGCCGGAAGTTCCACTCTCCGTATTCAATATCACCTGCATCTCCCCGCTGAACCACCTCTCTAACAGTTTCAATTTCCGGTCTCCAGCGGTAATTTTGGCTAATCATAATAAACGGATGATACGGGAGAGATTCATTGTATAGTTCAATAGCTTCATGGAAGTTTTGAGTAATTGGTTTTTCCATAAAAACATATAATCCTGCTTCTAATGCAGCTAAAGCTAACGCTTTATGCGTTTGCGGAGGAGTAATAATCACAGCTATATCCGCTTCTACTTCCGAAAACGCACGGATATGATCCCTGTAATCCGGAATAAAATGGTCCCCAAGTAGATTTTTTGCGTCTCTTATATTTTTTTCATCGATATCTACGATAGCCACAAGTTCTATATCATTTGACTGCATCAGGATATGCAGCCATGACTGGCCAAAACCACCGGTTCCTACTTGGATCGCTCTCATTTTCTTCATCCACATCACATTCCTTTTTGTCATTAATTAACCAGCTTCTTAAACCTGCATCCATTGCATTGTTAGCGTTTTCATAATTTATGGAACGAAACAATCCCCCCTAAATAGAATATTTATTTAAATGATGAACGTTCATCATTTAACGGAAAAATTGATCAACGTTCATCATTTTAAAACCAAAGAAATGGAATGCGTTTAAATATAGTACTTTGCATTCCCTTTTGTAACAATTTCGAGCTTCACAATCTGTTCTACTTGATCTATTTCTTCCTCAAGCATTAGGTGGTTAAATACTGTCTGCACTGCCTGTCTTCCTTGAAAAACCGGGTCCTGGCAGATAGTAGCGGTTACTACTCCCTTTTGTAAATAATGATTGATGTCTTTACTAATATCGTGGCCGACAATAATCGGTCTATTTTTTAAATTCATACGTTCAATACCACCCGCGACATCTGCAAGTGCCCCGCAGGCTACATAGATCCCATCCAAACCTTCAATGTCCTGTTCTAATAAAGCAATAGATTCATTTAAATTTCTGTTTAATCTTCTGTGTTCAATATACAGTGGAGTTTCAAACGTTACGCCGTTATAAGCAGCCCATTCTTGAAAACCTTTTATCTTTTGTTTCATTTGAAATGTATTTAATTCGTCTAATATCAATGTGAAATTTTTTGATGGACCCATAAATTGATGAAGCAATTCACCAGCAAGACGTCCCGCGTCTAAATAATCAGCTCCGACATAAGATAATCGTTTACTTAGCGGAGAATCATTGTTAAAGGTATAAATTGGAAACCCTTGATTAATCCCCTTTTGGATAACGTTTAGAAATGGCTCTGCATCGACTGGAGCAAATACAAGGGCATCATATTTATCAGAAACAATTATGTCTTCAACAGTTTTTATTTGCTCTTCAACCTCGTGATCTTTTCGTATTATTTCAATATCCATTCCGTAGTGATACATATCTTCATGGGCTGTCCATATACCTCTTTCTATTTCTTTCCAGAAATATTCAGGAAAAATAGGAAATAAAAAAGCAGCCCTTATTTCTTTTTTTCTTGATAGAAAGCTGGCAGACTTATTTGGTTTATAATTAAGCTCCTTCGCTTTTTCCTTTACTTTATGTGCCATTTTGGGGCTGACACCATTTCTATTGTTAAATACTCTATCAACAGTTGCTGTCGATATTCCTAATTGTTCTGCTATCATCTTTGCTGTTATCTTCAAATTTCTCACCAGTCTTTTTATTTGTATATGAATGAAAATGATGAACGTTCCTCATTTGTAAATATGGTTTAAAGTGTATAATCAAGTTACTTTTTTGTCAATAAAGAATTTTCAGATATTAACAAAACTTATTAGGAAGAAGGCACTAATATTACAGTGACTCCTTCCCTGCAGGCAGCATCTTTTCCTCTTGCATACATCAGTACTATTTCAGCAGTCTCAGCTCCCCGCACGACGAAAGCTCTTTATCAATATGTCGACGTATTAGTAGCTTTTTGAAGCAGGTAAATAGCTGTAAGCCACCAGCCTTCCTGCTTTCTGGAATCATACGGAAGTGTGCACTCGGCATCTTCATTTGACCACAACCGGTCAAAATATCGTTTTGCATCACTCAGCGCCGGGGTATCCACCGGTCCTTCAACCCTTACGCTCGCATCAAGATTAAAATTTTTCATATTGCGGCGGGTGAAGTTAGCAGAGCCGGCCACAGCAGTCATACGTCCCTGGGATTCGACGAGCATCATTTTCGTATGAAACTGTTCCCCTTTTGTTTCATACCAGCGCACGTTAAGGAGTCCATTCGTATGCCGCATCAGCTTCTTGGCCACCGGTTTATTCGGAATTCCGATTTTTTTCTGGCCAAATGCTTCTTTATTCTGATCAAAAATAATATCAATATGCACACCCCGGTGTGCAGCCTGTAGCAGATCCTTAATGAGCGGAACGTCTGATAAGTAAAGCACGGCTAAACGGATATGGTCACCGGCAGCCGTCCCTTTAATCAACGAACGCACATTGCGATAGGTCGATTTTTCAGTCATGAGAAGGATGGTTGCCTCTTCCTCATGCTCATCTGCTCTTTTCATTTTTTCCGAGCGCTGCGGCAGCTCAAAACCACCGCTGAAAGAGGCAACAGACTGCTCACTGGCAAGCCCATCATCAATAATTCCGCCTTTTGCAGAAAATCCAATATTATTAAAATAGGCACTTGCGTCATGAGGATTTGCAGAAGATACCAGTGCTTCCCGGTCCGTGTAGATGACTTTGCGGTGATTCGCCTTCAAATTCAGCATTTTCAAATAAGAGCGTAGCGTCACCGGCGGTCTTTTTTCACTCATCGCGTGTGGGAGCCAGCCTTTGCCGGATGTGCCAAACCATTGAAAATAAGAGCGCCAGAATCCGCTTATTACTGGATTGGAGTCGCGCAGCTGATGAAGATCTGTCAGCACCACTTCAATGCCTTTCTCTTCAAGCCGTTTTAACTGCGGAGATTCATGGCTTCCGTAAGCTGTATTTACGGGGTCAGAAATAAAGACAATCTGCATTTCCGGGTAGGCTTCTTTCTTCTTTATTAGATTATTCACCAGCCGCTCCGCAATCTCTGGATACTCCACCTCTTCCTGATAATAGTTATTAAACAGAAATTGGTCGAGGACTATAAAGGATTCTGCTTCGTCAATAATCTTATAAAGCTTTTGAAATAAACCGTCCTCCCAAACCGTTTCCCCGTCCATCTCACTCCAAAAATTGTAATGAAACTGAAGCCCGGAAGCTGGATATTTCCGCCCGGTCCAGGCAAGGCCAGGGGGAAGCGGTTTTTTCATACCATAGATCATGGCTGCTGCAAGGAGGCAGCAGCCAGAGCCAACGCCACTTATTATCCATCCATTATCCCCACTTTCTTTTCCTTCGAAAGTTTTCCCTTTTTAAAAATCATTCAAACAGGTAGAAAAAGGATGGAATTCGGCAGACACAGCCAGTTCTTCGCAGTTCTCCGGACACTGGTTCCGATATCATTTCCAAACAACCCATTTTCATGACTTTGGAGAACAAACAAGCGTTCCATAATCAGTCGACAAGAAAGCCAAATATTACGTCATCCACGCTGTTACATATTCTAAAAGCTGTGTGAAAAACTTAAATATCCGAAGCCGGGCCGAAAAACTCGAAATGAATCTGTTCCTCAGGAATCTGAAGCTCTGTTAAGAGAATACGTTTCATGGCCTTTAAAAACGGGAGTGGACCGCAGAAATAATACTCTGCTTCCCGTCCCGGCACACGCGGGCGGAGCCAGTCAGCATCGATCAATCCCTGCTTTTGTACATAAGAGTCTGTCACAGCCCAGCCTTCGACTTTATCATGAGCGGCGAAATAGTTTACAAATTTTAGCTGTTCTGCGGACTTTTTCGTATATTCATGAAACGCATGGCGTCCGACATGTTGTGCTGTCTGAATAAAAGTTACCGGACGGTTTTGGTTTCGGACAAGTACTTGAAACATACTCATCAGCGGAGTTAAGCCTACTCCTCCACTCAAGAGAACGACTGGGCGCTCGGAATGATTCAACGTAAATTCACCTGCCGGTGCCGTCAGTTCTATTGTATCTCCTTCGTGAAGCTCGTTATGAAAGTAAGTTGATACAACGCCATCTGGAAAAGGGCCGGAGGCAGTTTCACGGTTCACACTGATACGGAAATAATCCAGACCTGGTGCAGCTGATAATGAATATTGCCGGAGGTGCAGCCACTTCTCACCCGGAACATCCGCTTTTATCGTAACGTATTGCCCCGGTTCAAAATCCGGAAGTGCTCCCCCGTCTGCAGGCGTTAAATAAAAAGAAGTAATCACATCACTTTCCTCCACTTTTTTCTTCACGTGAAAAGGACGAAAGCCTGCCCAACCGCCGTACTGCTGTTCTGACTCCTCATACATTTCGCTCTCGACAGAAATAAAAACCTCTGCGATTGTATTGTAAGCTTCTTCCCACGCGCTAAGAACATCATCAGTGGCTGAATCACCAAGCACCTCCTTCATGGCTGCAAGAAGATTCTCCCCGACAATCGGATAATGCTCCGGCTTAACCCCTAAACTCCGATGCTTGTGAGCAATCTGCTTTACTACTGGTAATATATTTCCAAGCTGGTCAATATTTTTAGCTGCGGCGATCACGGAGTTTGCAAGCGCCTCCGGCTGCCGTCCTTTTTTTTGATTAGTTTGATTAAATATGTTTAATAACTGCGGACAGCGTGAAAACAGCAGGGAATAAAAATGCGACGTGATTTCCGTTCCTTTCATTTCAAGCAGAGGAACGGTCGCTTTCACCGTATCAATCGTTTTTTGGGTAAGAACTGCAGTGCTTCCACTCATTGTTTTCCCCTCCATCTTAAATATGCATTTTAAATACATATTTAATTCTATCATTAAATAAGTTAAGAAAATGCATATTAAGATGGCGATTTTGTTAAGTTATGATACGATAAAGTTAATTCCATGATTTACAATACCTCAACTTAAAATTGGAGAGAAAACATATGCAATTAACTTCTTATACCGATTATTCCCTGCGAATGCTTATTTACCTTTCAACGAACGGTTCCAGAAAGCTTGCGAGCATCAAACAGATATCAGCCGCATACGGAATATCCTATAATCATTTAACAAAGGTAGGCCATGAGCTGTCCAGAATAGGTCTTATAAAAACTGTAAAAGGCCGGAATGGCGGTATAAAACTCGCTCTTCCGGCTGAAGAAATAAACATCGGCTGGGTGGTCAGGCATACGGAGGATAATCTGGATCTTGTGGAGTGCTTTGATCCTGAGAACAGCACCTGCGTTCTGACCGGCCACTGCCGTCTGCGAGGTGTGCTTAAGGAAGCAATGACTGCCTATTTAAAAGTACTTGACGATTATACCCTTGCTGACATTACGGAAAATGAAACAATGCTCCAAGGATTATTATCAATAAAGTAAATAAAGAAGGTAACTATATGATAGGCAGAAAAATTACCTCACAGGCTTCCATACATGGGGAAGCTGAGTACCTGCCAGGGACGGTCCAGCTTGCTGGCCAGAGCTTTACTTATTATGTTTATCTCTATAACGGTCTATTTAATTTCTTCTATTATAGAAAAGCAGGAGAGCGGGATATGATCATTTTTCCCATTTGTCCCTGCTTACGTAACCAGAGCAGTGGAAAGCCGCGGACCTTTCTCCGGACACTGATTCTCCGCTATTTTCTCCAAACAGCCAGGTTCGGGTATTGCCGGACATGAGTTCCGTAATAAAATAACTGATCTCTTATCCGCCCCCAGCTCGTCGGGAAAAAAGAGGGCTCCGCACTGAAATTCAATAGACTCAATCAATGTGACAGCCACTTTGATCGTCTGTCCAGGGTCATTCGGCCAATATTTCCTTATCCTCTCTTTTCTGTGCAAACAGCCACTCATACAGTGCTGGATTTTTGTATGTTTCTGTCCATGAATCATGACCGACACCCTTATAAATAGTCAAAGATGCTCGTCCTCCATTTTCCTGTAATTGATTTATCATGTCGTCTGTTTCCTCTAATGGTACAACGTCATCTTCATCTCCGTGAAAAGCCCAGATCGGCAGATTTTTCAGCCGTACAATCTTGTCCTTGCACTGTTTCTCTGAAACAAGGTCCGGAAATTCCCGTTTCCTTGAAGCGGGCAGTGACATGGCACCGCACACGGGCGCAAATGCAGCAAAAAGCAGCAGGTTCTTGACAGCAAGCTGCCATCCCCCAATCGCACCCATACTGAGACCCGTAAGATAAATACGCCTTCTATCCACTTTCAACGTGTTGATAAGCCTATCGAGCAGCATCTCCAGCTCTGTCAGCCATAACGGCCAATAAGAATCCTCAGGACATTGCGGGGCAGCAACCAGGCAAGGAAAATCCTCAACACCGTCTAAAAATTTTGAGGGGCCATGTGCCTTGACCCCGTCCAGGCTGTCACCACGCTCTCCTGCTCCGTGCAAAAATAATAGGAGCGGCCATTCTTTATTCTCGTCTATTGAATAGCTTTTTGGACAATAAAAAAGATAAGGAAGCGTACGCTCCCCTGCTGTAAATAACATCTTTGACTGCATCGTCCTATTCCTTTCTTTTATTTATAAAAGTTTATTAAAAAAATGATGATCTAAAGCCTGTTGGACAGTGCCTGTAAATGAACTCCTTAATACACCAGGGTAATCATCCTGAAGCTGATCTCTCACTGTGAACAGCTGCGCTGCCAGTTTGTGCCGTATTCGTCGAATCCTCCTTAAATTACTTCAAGCTTGTCTTTATCCGGCAGCTGCGGGAACGGCTGATGCGGCTCAGTTTGATACCAGAAGGCAGTGGAAGCGATATCGTCCTTTCTCGCTTCATATCTTCCATTCGAACGCCAGCCCAATGCCTGGATTGTTACACTGAGTTCCTCTTCAAACCGTATAGGGTCCATGACATGCCAGCGGTACATTCCAAACCGCTGATTTGCCCGGTAAAGACCATCCGGTTTTAATACTTGGTGAAATCCAAGATAAGGGGTGGAAAATGTGCCGTATTCTCCTTTTGGCTGTTCAAAATTCCACGCTCCTCCAAAGTAATCCTCCGTTCCAGTACCGCAGATCGTAGGTTATTCGCTGTCACCATCCATATAAAATTTCATTTCCCCTTCTCCCCACCAATTGTTGCTGTTAATCTGCCAGGCTAAATACGTGCCGACATACTGGCCCTTCCCTTTAATTTCATCCACTACTGTGTGCACTTCCTTTTCTTGAACCGGATTGCTTCTCCGCCACTGCGCGTGGAAATAAGCCATATCTGCAGAGATGTCAGTTAACGCATAATCTATTTGATAGTATAGTATTGTGTCTTCTGCGGCGAGATTTTCAATGACTATCTTTGCTGAGCGGCGAAACGGCATTTCCCAATAGCTGTTAAAGCATCCTGCCGGATTGACAGAGATGGGCAGTGAATTTACATTGCCCCGCTCAGACCAGCCGCAGCAGAAAAAATCTCCCAAAGGTACTCTCACAGATGGTTCTTTTTCATCGTCCCAAAATATATTTAAAATAAAATATCTCCAAACATGCGGCGCACATGTCATCCACATATGTTGAATGACACCCGGTTCTTCAATTTTGGCTATCGTAAGGGATTGACCGGCGGGTATATTAACTGAAGGTGACACCTTCCAGCCTCGTCCGAGCTCTCTTGCGGCTTCCGATCCCGTTCCTTCCACCGCCATTCCGCCTTTCCCTTTTTTTCCATCAAAATTTTCAGCACTGATCGAGCGTGTTCTGGCATTGGAGAGGCGGGAAAGGTTTCCAAGTCCCATTCCCAGTCCATTAAACGTGTCCATTAAAGTAATTCCTCCCAACAAATAATAGTCATCTTCGCAGCCCAGGCTAACGTGGGTCACGTTTAACCTTTATTCCCTTAATGCAGATAAATTTATTCCTTTAATAAGAATAAATTAAAAGTAAAAAATCCTGCGGGAAAAACGCAGGAAAGATTACATTACTAACTCAAAAACCAAATCTGACGTGTCTCGACTGTTCGGTCCAGCGTAAACTGTGAACGTGCCTGGATCACTCTTGAACGTAAGATCCTGATGATGATAGCGCAGCTGGTCCTCCGTTATCGTAAAAGTGACCTGTTTCGTTTCGCCCGGCTGCAGCTCTATTTTTTGAAAATACTTTAATTCTTTGACCGGTCTTACCACTTCTCCGACCATATCCTGCACATAGAACTGAACAACTTCCTCCCCTGCTCTATCGCCTGTATTCTGGACGTTAATAGAGGCAGTAATCGACTCCTTTAAAGAAAGTCTCTGTGAAGACAGCTCGAATCCGCTGTAGGAGAATGTAGTGTAGCTCAGGCCGAATCCAAAAGGAAGCAGCGGTGCATTCGGAATATCCAAGTATTGGGAGACATACCGAACCTGGGCGTCTGGTGCTCCTTTTGGCCGTCCGGTAGTAAAGTGATTATAATAAACAGGAATCTGTCCTGCTGCATAAGGAAACGACATCACTAAACGGCCGGATGGGTTTACTTTTCCATACAAGATATCGGCTGCAGCGGCTCCACCTTCTGTGCCGGGATACCAGGCTTCGAGCACAGCGTCTGATGCTTCGATGACTCCATGCAGATCAAGGGGGCGGCCATTGAATAACACAGTAACTATCGGTTTATTATATTTCTTCATGTGCTCTATCAGGTGAAGCTGAGCACGGGGAAGCTGAATATCAGCACGGCAGCCTGCTTCCCCGCTCATATCGGAGGCTTCTCCTAACGCTAAAATAAGGACATCGGCCTTCTCTGCAGCCTGTGCCGCTTTTTCAAGCTGCTCCTCTGTAATCGTTTCAATACCGCTTCCTTCGGAAACAAATAACTGCGAATCGCCGACCTGTCGTTTTATACCAGCTTCCATCGTGACAGCATCTTTTTTCGATCCTTGCCATGACCATGGTCCCAAAATATCTCCACTTTTTGCGAAAGGACCGATTAAAGCAGCTTTTTGTGATGCTTTCAGTGGCAGTACGTTATTATTTTTTACTAACACACACGATTTTGCCGCCAGTTTATACGCAGCTTCGCGGTGCTTTCCGCTTAACACAAGTTCTTCTTCTCCAGCTTCATCTGCGCCGCGGTACGGGTTGTCAAATAATCCAAGCTTTTGCTTTAATTCTAGAATCCGCAGCACTGCTTCATCGATCAGCTCTTCTTTTACTTTTTCCTCTGCAACAAGCATTTTTAAATTTTTGGCATAACAGGCTGTCATCATTTCGATATCTACACCCGCTTCAAGGGAGCGTTGGGCTGCTTCTTTTTCATCCGCTGCAAATCCATGCGGAATCAGTTCTTTTACGGCCCCCCAGTCTGAGATCATTACCCCGCCAAATCCCCACTCCTCTCTCAATAAATCCCGCATCAATTTTCTGCTGCCGGTAGCCGGGATGCCGTCCACTGTGTTGAATGCCGTCATCACCATTTCACAGCCTTCATCAAGTGCAGCTTTGTAGGCGGGAAGATACGTTTCCCGGAGCTGACGCTCAGACATATCTACTGTATTATAATCGCGGCCACCTTCCGCAGCGCCGTATGCTGCAAAGTGTTTGACGCATGCCGCCACACAATTTGTATCCTTTTCAAATGCAGGACCCTGAAAGCCCCGGACAAACGCTCTTGCAAACTCACTGTTTAAATATGGATCCTCTCCAGTCGTCTCCATCACCCGGCCCCAGCGCGGGTCCCGCACTAGATCCACCATCGGAGCAAACGTCACGTGTACTCCAGATACGGATGCTTCGAGGGCAGCAATTTCGGCGCTCTTTTCTGCAAGTTCTGTATCCCAGGAACAGCCAATCGCAAGTGGTACGGGAAAAATGGTTTTGTAGCCGTGAACAATATCAGCCATGGTGAGCAGCGGGATACCGAGCCGGTTTTCTTTCAGATGCTCCTTTTGAATGGAGATTACCTCTGCTGCACCAGAAGCTCCGAGAACAGAACCACTGTTCTTGATTATATCCTCGTTGATTCCCATATCCTCCATTGGCCCTGTAATTTTTCCGCTGCTTTCCGCACCTTTATAGAAAAAGGTAGCAAGCTGAATTAATTGGGCAATTTTCTCTTCCAACGTCATTTTTTCTAATAAAGAAGTCATATGTTTTTCTTTTACTAGTTTTTCAGTCACTCCTGGCCCTCCTAAGCAAATAGCGTGTCAGCTCTTACGTGTGAATTTATTTTAAACCTGACATCGTAAAGCCTTCGACAATGTATTTTTGAAATAAAGAAAAGATAATCATTATTGGTATGACCATAAATGCTGCCCCTGCCATCTGCAGAGCGAAATTACTTGAATATTGATCCTGAAGAAGCGACAATCCTACGGATAACGTATACAGCCTATCATCGTTAGCAATAATAAGCGGCCATAAAAAACTGTTCCACGCAGCGATAAACGTCAGAATCCCCTGCACCGCAAATATTGGTTTGGCTATAGGCAGAATCAGCCGGAAGAAAATAAAAAATTCTCCCGCTCCATCAAGCCTTGCTGCTTCTAATAAATCAGATGGGATCGTCGTCATGAACTGCCGGAAAAAAAAGATACTGAAGGCAACAGCAAGGCCAGGCAGTACAATCCCTGTCATCGTATTTGTCAGGCCCATTTCATTCAACAGCAGATAAACAGGGATCATCGTGACTTGTCCGGGGATCATCATCGTCGCCAGTACGAGATAAAACAGTTTTTCTCTGCCCTTGAATGTAAATTTTGCAAAGCCGTATCCTGCCATTGCATTAAACAATAGACCGATAAAGGAAAAAAAGACAATAATTAATGTGTTTTTTAAATAAGTGGTGAATTGCATATTGGTAAACAGATTAATATAATTTTCGAGTGTTGGATTTTCTGGAATGATTGTCGGCGGAAAAGAAATCGCTTCACTTTCCGGCTTTAAGGAGCTCAAAATCATCCAGAAAAATGGGATGGACACAACGATCCCGCCTATAATTAAAATGGCTGTAACGAAACTGCGCTCAAGCTTCCCTTTTTTCGCAATTGACATGTCCTTCTCTCCTTTCAGCCGCCCCTAATATTCCGTATCTGATTTTCTCAGCTTAAACTGCAGCAGCGTTACACAAATAATGATAATAAACAGTACAAATGAACCGGCTGATGCGTAACCGAAGTCACTATATTGAAACCCGCTCTGATAAATAAACAAAGCCATTGAAATTGTCCCGTTTAACGGGCCGCCTTCGGTCATGACAAACGGCTCTTCAAAAAATTGCAGCCAGCCGATCAAAGTTGTGACTGTCACAAAAAAGGTCGCATAGCGAAGGAGCGGTATCGTTATCTGTCTCAACTGCTGCCATCTCGTGGCTCCGTCAATCTCAGCTGCTTCGTAATATGCTTTCGGAATTCCCTGCAGGGCTGCCAGAAAAATCAGCATATTTATCCCTACACCCTTCCAGACAGCCAGGACAATAAGGGAAATCTTTGCGATTGTCGGTTCCTCCAGCCACGGTATTTTGTTTACATCCAGCAAGGATAAGATATAATTCAGCAGACCATATTCGGAATTGTATAAGTACGACCAGATTACTGCGACCGCAATAATATTTGTGATCGACGGCATATAGTAAACGCCTCGAAATAATCGATAAACAAAGCTTTTTCCATAATTCAAAAGCAGCGCTATACTAAGGGAAACTACGATAACGAGAGGCACACCGAAAATGACGTAAAAAAATGTATTAAAGATAGATTTTATGAAGACGTTATCCAGAAAAAGATTCGTATAGTTCTCCAGCCCGATAAAACTAATATTGGACCAATTGGCAAGTCCCCGCAGATCAAGGTCGGTAAAGCTTATGACAAATGCAATAAAGATAGGGATAACGGAAAATACGGTTAATAAAATTACCGCTGGAGCAATGAACATGTAAGGATGTCTATTTCTGTATGCTTGTTTTAAGGCGTTCATACTGCGATTTCACCTGCCTGTTTTTACGGTGACATCCGATAATCGGAGGGCAGGCAGTATGCAGAGCCGCACACTGCCTGTCGCCTTGTTATCACCGAATATTTCGATTACTTTTCTAATATTTGATCTGTCTCTTCACGGAATTCATCCAATTTCGTATCGAGATCTTCTCCGCCTCTGATGACTTCCTCTAATCGATTCAGCATTCCTTCACTGATTTCAGCCCACTCTTCGACTTGCGGCTGTGCTTTTGTGGATTCTAGTTGATCTCCAAACACGGCAAGCGTCGGATTTTCTTCAAAAACCGGATCCTCCCATGCTTCCATCCTCGACGGCAGTGTATTCGAAATTTCAAGCCATTCGAGCTGCGTGTCTACCTCTGACATGTACGAAATAAACTCAAGTGACGCCTCAACGTTTTCAGTGTTATGGAAAACAGAGAAATTCGAACCTCCCATGACAGAAATGTTATTTTCCTGAGCTGGGAGCTCTGCTACATCCCATTTCCCTTCCAGATCTTCGGCCTGATCGTTCAGCATGTTAATCATCCACGGCCCGCTGAAAAACATTGGCTTTACTCCGTCTTTAAATGCGAGTAATTTCCATTCCTTCAGACGTAGAGCTGATTCCTTCTTCAAAAAAGCTTGTATAATATTCGATACCGTCGTCAAACTCCTCCGTATCGAAATTAGTTTCTTTTTCCTCATTGATGAATTCGCTTCCATTTTGCCACGCGAACATAAATGGCATAATAGGATCATCCATTGCTATATCCAGTCCGTAAACATCGTCTCCGCTCTCAGAGAGCTTCGTAGCAGCATCCTTTAATTCATCCCACGTAGCTGGTGCTTCATCGTAGCCCACCTCAGCAAGCAGATCCGTGCGGTAAAATAACGTGCGTGTTTCCACATACCACGGAACCCCTACCACCTGGTCATCATACGTCATCGATTCGACCGCTCCGTCAAAATAATTATCCGGTTCAAAGTTTGGATAATCCTCGACGTACTCGGTCAGATCCAATAACGCTCCAGCATTGGCAAATTCCGGTACCCAGGAAGTCCCAAGCTGCAGAACATCCGGTCCGTTCCCTGAGGCTACTGCTGTTAACAGTTTGTCATGAGCACTTTCCCACGGAATCGATTGTACATCCACTGCTATATCGGTTTCTTCTTCAAAGCCGGCCGTTAATTCCTCCAGTTGTTTTCCCTCTTCTCCCATTGCCCAGACAGTCACAGAATCATTGCTCCCCGAAGCCGAGTCCCCAGAATCGGAGCAGCCAGCCAATGAAACAGAAGCAGTAAATACGGCTAGTAAAGTGAAAATAAAATGTTTTCTTTTCAAGGTATATCCCTCTCCCCATGTTTTAATTTTACTAATTCGAATAAATTTCATAAGTCAATTCACAAATCCTACTGCCGCGTTTAGCTCCCAACCTTGATCGAAAGGCGAAAAACCATGTCCATTAGCTGGATGCGGACAGGAAAACCAGGCTTTTAAATGCAAATAGCGGAACCAGCGTTTGGAGAACTCCCCCACCCCCCTGCAGGTTTTTTTCTTATGAGCCAGTCGCAGAAAATGAATCATTTCAACTGCTTTGCAGAATCTCTGACAATTAAATCGGTGTGCAGCTTATAAGTGCGGCTGACTTCCTCCTGGCTGATAATTTGAAACACCATATGGGTGGCAAGCGCCCCCATTTCATATTTTGGCTGACGGATTGTAGTCAGCTTTGGAGATACATACTGCGCTTCCAAAATATCGTCAAAGCCGATAATCGAAATATCCTCCGGTACACGAAATCCCTTTCTCTGAAATGCTTCCAGCCCTCCTAATGCCATTTCATCATTCGCAAAAAATACTGCTGTTGGCCTCTCCTCCTGAGCGGAAAGTATATTTGCAGCGAGAATACCTCCTTCTCTCGTGAAGTTTCCGGATACTGCCCATTTTGTCTCATAATCTATTTGATTAGCCTCCAGAGCTTCCCGATAACCTTCAAACCTTACTTGATTATCATAGGAATCAGCTGGGCCGCTTACATAAGCTATTTTTGAATGTCCCTGCTTTATTAAATATTCGGTGGCGTTATACCCGCCTTTTTTGTTATCGACTTCAACGTGCACCAGAGACTTATTATCAAGCTTGCGATCTAATACGACGACTGGATAGTGCTCGCTCGATGCCCCATGAAGCATTTCATCCGTTATATTGTGGGCTAATACGATACACCCGTCCGCCCGTCTTTCGGTCAAGAATTTTGCAGCAGTAGAATTCTCCCCTCCCATTGAGCTGCAGGCAAGCAGATCATAGCCATGTTCCATGGCAACGTCCTGAACGCCTCTTATTAATTCGGAATAGAACGGCCCCGATAAATCACTTAAGATCAAAGCGATCGTTTTTGTTCTCGTGCCGGATTTCTTTAAGTCACTGGCGAATCCATTTTTTTGATAGTTTAATTCCTGTGCGGCGAGAATCACCTTCTCTTTAGTAGACTTACTTACTTTATTAATGCCGTTTAAGGCGTAGGAGGCAGTAGAAACAGCTACGTTTGCTCGTCGTGCAACATCTTTAATAGTCACCAATTATGTTCAGCTCCGTCGTCAATATCTATTAGTTCGAAACGTTTCTTCCTTTGTATATCAAGGTTATATACGTAATAATACTGTATTTAGATTAATTTAATTGAAACGTTTCGATAATTTCATTATAAAAGACTATGAATCCGCTTTCAATAGTTTTTTGAAAAATATTTAAATTATAAAAATTTTTTATGAAAATGACAGCCTGCTTCCTGGAAAGAAAGCAGGCTCGGGAGGGAGATGGTTAATGCTGCTCCTGTTTTTGAAGAAAGCCATACAAGAATGCTAAACTTGCTGCGCCGATTAATCCGATATGGCTTGCTAACCCGGACGATTCGACGGCAACGCGCTGCTGGCGTGCCAAAAAAGATCGTTCATTCACAATTTTTTCAATCGTAGGCAGGACAGGGAAATCACTTTGCGCGAGCCTCCCACTGATAATGACTTTGGGGACATGAAGCATATTCATAACTGACGTCAGCACCGTCCCGATCTGCTCTCCGGCCGCTACTAAAGCTTGCAATGTTTGTTCATCCTTGTGTTGAAGGCTGATCTGCAGTTCTTCAAAGCTTATCTGCAGCTTATCCAGGACCGCAGCTTCAGAAGCATACCGTTCCAGGCAGCCAAAGTTGCCGCACCAGCACGGTTCTCCTCCAGGGATATACGTCATATGCCCGAATTCACCGGCGCCGGTAATTCCCCCGCGAAATAATTTTTCTTCAATTACAAACCCGGCACCAATTCCCTGTCCAATAAAAATATGAATAAAATCGGTATGAAGTGTACCTTTTCCAAATATTTTTTCCGCAAGTGTCATCGCACGGACATTGTTATCCAAAAAAACAGGTATTTGAAAGTGTTTTTCTATATGAGCAGTAACATCAATATTTTTTAACCCTAAATGATCAGCGTTTAACAGCTTTCCCGAATGAAAATCAATCAACCCGAGGGCACCGATACCGATGGAATGAACGGTAATTCCATGCAGATTATTAACGAAAGCCTCCATCTCGCTGGTCAGCATCCTTAGAAACGTTTCGGCCGTCATTTTTTTAGGAAGTCTTATTGTCTCCTCTTTGACGACATTGCCGTTTAAATTGATGAGACCAATTTCAATATCGGATAAACTTATATGGACTCCGAGCACATGAGTAGAATTCCCATTAATTTCAAGAGCCACTGAACGACGGCCTGCTCTGGCTTTCCCTTCCTCCATATCGCCGAGGATTCGGATATAATCTTCTTGGATCAAGGTGGAAGTAATGTTGGTAATTGTCGCTCTCGTCAGTTTGGTTTTCTCCGCTATTTCCTGTCTCGAAATCGGCTGATATTTCATAATCATCTGCAGAACGAGGGATTTATTTATTTGTTTAGTTCGTGACGTATTCTGACCGACCAGCATAATGGTCTTCCCTCCAATTGATTCTTTATTTTGTCTTCTGTGAATCTCCATTTTTCGGCAGGGCTGGACTTTCAATATTGAAAAATATTTGTCTATTATACTCTAAATACTCGATGCCAGCTTGTTATTCATCACTTTTACTGCATGCCTCACCTGCTCTGCCGTGGAAAGGTGCTCGAAATGAAAGGTAATGTGAATGCCTCGTTCCTTCAGACACTTGAAAATTTCATTATAATTAATATCTCCTTCACCGAGCGGGACTTCCGTCCGCTTATCCGTCCGGTAAATTCCATCCTTAATATGGCCGCCGATAAACAGATGACCCCACTCCGATATGGCCTGAAATGGATCACTTCCGTTTACGTGAAGATTCGTCGGGTCGAAATTAAGCTTTAAATTCGTATGATTGACCAGCCGATATAACTTTTCAAAACGCTCCAGGGTGTTCACAAAGCAGGGGGCGTGATCGATTTCGATCGCAAAAGGCAGGCCATGGTCTGCACAAACTTCCGTTACCTCTCTTGTAAACTCAGCCAGGTAAGCCCAGGTATCCTGCGGGGCTGCGTCTTCCGGCGCCGTCAATGTACGGCTGAATAATGGAATGTTTCCTATCAGGAGGGCACCTTCGATGATTTTTTTCAATTTATCTCTTGTATCGTTCAGCTGGGAAGGGTTACAGAGGGGGATGCCGATTCCTGCCGTAGTGATCGTCAGCCCATAATTCTCGGCTGCCTTTTTCCATCGCTCTGCCGCTTTTAAATCAATCAGCTCAGCAGCCGATAATTCAAGGGCCTGCAGATTACAGTCCACAGCCAGCTGAATAATTTCGTCCATGCTGTTGTATTTTATATCGGATATTCGCAGTCCAAAATTCATATTGCCTCCTCCATTCCTTAACAATCTACTTTGCAAAGCCGCAATTCATGGGAGCCGTCTTCACGTGTGTATTCATAGTAATACCAGATCCTGCCCTTATGTACTATCGCATCAATGTATCGGACAGCGCGGCCGCCGGCAGTTTCAAGAGCAGGGCCGTCCGTGCTTACCTTTGCAAAAGTTTTTAAATCAAACGTGACCGCAAGTGCTGCTTTTTCTTCATAATTTTGTTCAACACCGGCGCTCCCGTCCCAGATGGCTGTATACATTCCGTCGTTCTCTAGAATTGTAGTCAATCGTGATTGATATTGATCCCAGTTATTCACGCCGACCGGCAGTACCGTATTCTCCCACATAAAATGAATGCCGTCTTCACTAACAGCTAACCCGGTCATGGCAACAGCTTTCCCAGTATTATGAACATCCCCCGTTTGATGCATTTCTTCTTTCGAGCTTCCATGGAACGCTTTTGCATACACAAAATACATAATATAACCGCCGTTCACCTTCAGTAGATACGGATCCTTTACCCCCTCTGCGTTAGGTACATCGTTGGCTGTTAACACTTTTTTTCTCTCAGCAGCATGAAAAGAGTCCGGTTTTTCTGCTTCTATCATGTCAATGCGCCAACGGCTGTCTGCTGGATCAACGTAACTGATATAAAGGCGGTATAAATGATCATGAACTTTTAATAAAGAAGATCGTTCGATTGAACTTGAATGCAGTTCTTTTTTATGAAGAGACCATACATCCTCGAAGTGCTTCCCATCGCTGCTTTTTGCAATCCGCACTTCAAAGCCTCTTTCATCTTCTCCGTGCCCTCTCGGCTGGCGGAGCCTGTAATACAAATAAAATGCTGCTTCTTTTTCATCAAACAGAATAGTCGGTGCACCTGCCCAGTAGCCTTCCCCAGTTCCTGGCGGCCCGATGACCTGTTTACCTTTTTCCGGGTCAAATATGTTCACTAAATTCATAAGTTTCTCCTCCATTATGTTAATTTATTTAATTAATCAATAAAACAAGCTGTTTTTATCTGAGAATAGAGTAGGAGTGCCATTTTATTTTTGTTGATGATTCTGTGCTTCGATCGCTTTTTCTACGAGACCGAGCATTTCCGCTCCATAATGAAAATCGAGCTCATAAGGAATACTTTTATCAATAATATCGTAGAATTCCTGATACTGACGCCCTCTCGCCAGTCCAGAAAACTGATGTCTTTTCTCTATCGATACAGGGGTCCGTTCATTCTCCCATCGGCCCTGGTCATTCTGTCTGCGCAAAAAGACATTTTCGTTCTGATCCATCCATATCGCTGCCCTCCTGCCTACTATCTCCAACCCGTGGCCATCCGGCGGCAGAATCCGGGAATTATTCAAGTTTACAATCGCTCCATTTTCCAGTTTTCCGATGATCGCACTCACATCGTCATTGGTAACTTCCCCGGGGGAGATGCTGTCGGATTGCGGCCTATTTTTGATAAATGTGCCCAACTCCGTCTGTACTTTCCGGAGGGGTCCTGCGGTGTCTCTTAAGAAAAAGGAAAGTAAATCAAATTGATGCACCCCAAAATCAGCTATGGCTCCGGCACCGGAGGTTTCCTTTTTCATTCTCCACTCTAGTTCAAGACTTGAATTTCCGATCCTCGCTCCGCCGATTCGATGTCTGTAAAAGACGATTTCACCCAGAACATCCGAATCAATTAATTCTTTAATCGCCTGGGCATATGGATGATAGCGGTATTGCATCCCCATATAATGCACCACCTCCATCTCTTCTGCTTCTTTCGCAAGCTGCACTGCTTCCTGATAAGTTGTGGACAACGGTTTTTCGCATAATACATGAACTTTTTTCTCGAACGCTCTTCTCACAATCTCAGCATGGGTATGATTATCGGTGCAGACAGAAACTGCGTCCACCCTGTCCAGCAGTTCATTTAAATCCTTGCAAAGAACACGCTCTGACAATTGATGCTTACCCACAAAATCTTCAGCGTTTTCCCTTTTCAAATCGTAGACAGCCTCAAGCCTCCACTCCGGAACAGCTTGAATTCCGAGAAGGTGATCATTTGCTACCCCGATTCTTTTACCGGTTCCAACGATTCCAATCTTTTTCATTGCCGCACCTCATCTTTATTTTAGATAATTGATTAATCAATTAAATTAATTATATAAACGTCATTTGACGGATGTCAATAATTATTCAAAAATTTTCGAAAATTTATCTGCAGCTACCGTGACAGGTTATTCATTGACGTGGAACCACCTCCTCTGCTGAGCGGCTTTCAATCTCAAAAGCTTTCCGTAAATCCAGCAGGGCAGGCAGTTCTTGTCAACAATAATTTGTTATGCTTCTATACGGACGGCGGCCTCCTGCGCCTGCAGGCAAAGCTCCGCCGCTTTAAAAGCGTGTTCCTGTGTCATCGCATTTTCGGTACGGTGTAAACAATCAAGAATGAATTCGCCAAAAAACGGAAATCCTACTTCGCCCTGCAGGGAAAAATGCTCGCTTCCCTTCTCATTAACTAAATACAAGTGATCCGGCTTCGAATCTCTCATAATATCTATATATTTGCGCAGCTCAATGTACCCTTTTGTTCCTAAAATAAAAGTACGCCCGTCCCCCCAAGTATCCAGCCCGTCCGGTGTAAACCAATCAACCCTGAAATAATTGGAAGCGCCGTTATCTGCAACAAGGGTGGCATCTCCATAATCCTCAAGCTCTGGATACTCCTTATTATCATAATTTGCGACCTTACTGTGAAGAACGTCAGCATCCTTACATGAAGCAAATGTAAGAAACTGCTCAATTTGATGGCTGCCGATATCACATAAAATACCGCCGTAATACTCCTTTTGAAAAAACCAGTCCGGGCGCGCCGGGGCATTAAGCCTATGCGGGCCAAAGCCGGTAACCTGTACTACTTTACCGATGGCTCCGTCGTTTATCAGCTGCTCTGCAAAAACCGCACTCTCCACGTGCAGCCTTTCACTGTAATAAACCATGTATTTTAAACCTGTTTCTTCTGTTTTCATTTTCGCAGCTTGTAATTGTTCAAGTGTTGTAAACGGCGCTTTATCTGTAAAATAATCCTTTCCGTGGTCCATCGCTTTTAACCCGAGCTCGCAGCGCTTTGACGGAATGGCAGCTCCTGCGATCAGCTGTACCTCCTTATCGTTTAAAATCTGCTCCTCGGAAGAGGCGGCCTGAACCGTTGGAAACGCCTTCAAAAATGCCTTCACCTTATCCGGATCAGGGTCGTACACCCATTTTAAAGCTGCACCTGCCTCAAGCAGCCCGCTGCACATTCCGTAAATATGTCCATGGTCCAGGGAAATCGCAGCAAAGATAAATTCTCCGTCAGCTACTACTTTATTGGGCTTGCCCTTCGGCGCATAATTCATTCCATCGTTTCGATCCATATTCTCTGCTCCTTTCTGTCTTAATGTGTGTTATCCACGTTCAAAGTAAGGTTGATATCCTTCTTATTCACCGTGGATTTATTGATATTCTCCTGCAGATGATGGAGATAGAGATCCCCGTCGAATGGCAGCTCCACCCAGTTATCTGTCCATGCTGATAACTGCATTGCATTCGACAGCGTCAGTGAATTCAGTCCTTCTTCTCCCGGAGCCAGTAAGGGCTCTCCGTGGAGAACAGCGCTGCTGAAATTTTTAAGAATTCCGTGGTGGCCAGTTTCTTTACCAGTCACCGGAACCTCACATTTCCAACATTCTGGTTCACCGAACCCACCGGTGAATTGCTTATTAAACTCAGGCTCCGGTACACGGAGACGCCAGAACGTCAGCCTGCTGTCCTCGACGACGATTTTACCTCGCTCCCCCGTTATTTCTAACCGGTTCGTCCCCGGCGCCTCCCCCGTCGATGTTATAAACACACCGGTTGCTCCATTTTCATATTCTGCAAAAGCGGTTACCTCGTCTTCTACTTCAATGTCGCGATTTTTTCCAAAATAACAAAATGCTCTGATGCGGGATGGCATCATGCCTGTGATCCACTGCCATAAATCAAGCTGATGCGGCGATTGATTAATCAGCACTCCCCCGCCTTCTCCTTCCCAGGTCGCGCGCCAGCCGCCTGAATCATAGTAGCTCTGAGAACGGTACCAATTCGTGATAATCCAATTAATACGCTTTACTTCGCCGAGCTCTCCGCTCCGCACAAGGTCTCTTACTTTTTGATACAAAGGAGAGGTGCGCTGATTAAACATCATCGAAAATACACAGTTACTTTCAATTGCCTTTTGATTCATTTCCTTGACCTGCTTTGTATGTATGCCGGCAGGTTTTTCGCATAATACATGCAGCCCACGTTCAAATGCCTTCGCTGCGAGGCGGGGATGCGCCCCATGCGGCACCGCAATTATAATAGCGTCAATGCCATCTGATTGAAAAAAATCATCCTCATTATTAAAAAGCTGTACACCGTTCAAATTATTTTCAGCCCAGGCGAGCCGCTCCTCTCTCACATCTGCTACGGCGGCAATCTCTGCCCCTGGAATCTCCTGATGATAAAGACTTAATGCATGAGCGGTTCCCATGTTGCCAATGCCAATCACACCAATACGAACTTTCTTCATTTAACGGCCTCCATTCCTCAGAAATCTCTTTCTCCCTGTTAGAATAGAGGATTTTTCCCGCTGCCGCTATCTTGTTATTAGCTGAAATGTTCCCTTATTTATACGATATTGCTCTTCTTTATGAGATTGGAAGTTGAACAGAAGTAATGACCGGGTAATGGTCTGATGGAAAACGACCGTCTATTTTGTTCCGGAGAATTTCTGCAGGGAGATAGGAAATATCGTTCGAGACAAATATGTAATCAATCGGTTCCCCGCCGTCTCCTCCTTTAAAATCATGAAACGTCTTCCCGATATTTTGCTGAGAGCCAAACGTATTTAAAAAAGTCGGTTCCGTCTTATCCAGCTGTTGGATAGCCGGGCTGGCCGGTTTTGCATTAAAATCGCCAAGGACGATAAAAGGGGAATAGTTCTGCGAGCCGATAAAGTTCTGAATAAGGCGGACGCCGTTGATTCTAGCGGTTTCACCAACATGATCAAGATGAGTATTAAACACATAAAATGAGGATTGTTGGTTTTTTAAGTGTTTAAATTTAGCCCATGTACATATTCTTGGAAAGCTCGCATCCCAGGACACACTCGCAGGCACCTCCGGAGTGTCCGAAAGCCAGAATGTATCTTGGGTCTCGAGCTGCAGAGCATTGTCATTATAAAATACAGCACAGTGCTCATCCAGGCTCTCCTCACTTCGGCTCCTTCCAATCCATGAATAGTGGGGCAGTTCCTTCTGAAGATCTTCGAGCATACTGCGTCTCGCCTCCTGCACCCCGATTACCGCAGCACCAGATTCCTGTATGAGTTTCGCTGCAGATAAAACCCGATTCGGCCAGGCGTCAGCACCGTCTTCCTTTATATGAACACGAAGATTAAAGGTCATTATTTTCATAATTCTGTTTCTCCTTTCGCATATCGATTATACATCAAAAAAAAAGAAATCTTCTTGACCGATCAAAAAAGTCTGATGCCACTGGCACCAGACGTTCTCTTCATTTATAGATCATACATTCTTTTTTGTTTGTCGGTAAAGCGAAAAGTCATTCTTTTTCCATTTTCTACAGAACACACGTGCAAAAGCTCCGGTGAATCGCAGGAGGAATAAATGGCTGTTGCCGCCAGTCCTTTTGCCACGCGGGAAATTACTTCTTCATTTTTTTCAAAAAGGTACACGGACCATTGCTTCTCTGTCTGCACAATCGGCAATGTTAAATGCTGGGAACTCCAGGCACTCGGAAATTCCCTGAACTGCAGCCAGCCATTTAAGGCACCCTGCTCTTTCTCCAGGAATGGAAGCAATTCACCAGATAACAGGACAAGACGGAAATAGTAGTCTGTGTCGTTTTTAAACCAGAGCGGGGATAGATCATTCCACTTCTTTTTTAAAATATATGTCAGAAGCTGAGGGAAACGTTCATCAAGCGGATATTGTAAGCTCTCGGAAACGATGGCATTAACCGTCCGCTGCACTGCCTGCTTCCAAGCGTCCATCTGTATGCCACCTGCATAGAATTCATTTGATGATTCAAATCTTTCTTCCATTTCCCCATCCCCCTTCCGTTACTTCCATTGTACGAGACGAGTAAATTAGTGTAAATGTATTTTTGCGATTTTACACTCTAATTTGACAACTTTTTTTTCGTGCGATAAAACCAATTAAAGTGATGAAAAAACTCCCCATATGGATACTGCTTCTACAAAAATCCACTAATTATTTGCAGAAGTAGTTCCAATAGGGAAGTTTTTTATTGCACATATGGAATAAACGACGTTGCCACAGTAAAATAAATAAGCAGACTGATTATATCGCACAAAGTCGTAATAAATGGACCGGAGGCGATGGCGGGATCCATTTTCATTTTATCGATTGCCAATGGAATAATTGTTCCGATAACACTGGCTGTTCCAAGTGAAAGGAGAATGGACATTCCGACGATCAGGCCGAGCATGATATTTTGATATATGACTGCAAGCAGAACAGCAATTACAATCCCCGACATTATTCCTATAAAAAAGCCTGTAAAAAATTCGCGGGTAATCGTTTTCCATAATCCACGTTTTTCTAAATTTCCTGTTGCCAGCGCTCGAACTGATACAGCAAGAGACTGGGTTCCGGTATTCCCGGCGGATCCCATGATTAACGGAATAAATGCAGCAAGCAGCACTACTGATTCCAGTGTAGCTTCAAATCGGCCGATAACTTCTGCGGTGCCAAGCCCTAAAAACATCAGCAGCACGATCCACGGCGCTCTTATTTTTGCAGCCTTAAAAGAATTTACAGAGATATCGGTCGACCCTCTCGAAGCGGTCAATTCTCCGAAGTCCTCCGTTGCCTCTTCTTCTAATACATCGAGCGCGTCATCGACAGTGACGATCCCGACCAGCATATTGTCATCTGTCACGACAGGAGCAGCAAGGAAGTCGTATTTTTGAATAAGCTGGGCTACTTCTTCCTGGTCTGTATGAATATTAACGGCCACAACCCTGTTGCTCATAATGCTTTCGATCGTTTTTTCGGATGTGGAAGTGATAAGATCCCGAATCGAAGTAACACCGACCAGCTTTCCATGAACATCGGTTACATATAAATAATAAATCGTTTCCGCATCCGGCCCCTCTTCGCGGAGAAGTTCAATTACTTCACTGACGGTATTGGCGGCTTTAATCGACACAAATTCCTTTGTCATTATCGCCCCGGCAGTTTCTTCTTCATATGTCAGGAGCTCTCGGACATCACGGGCATCCTCATCATCCATCGCATGTAGAATGTCTGTCACATTTTCGTTCTCAAGCTCGCCGAGAAAATCAGCGACATCATCCGCATACATATTATTAAATACTTCAGCGGCATACTGCTTATTCAGCTCAACGGCTATTTCTTTTTGTTCCTCAACATCCAGTCCTTCAAAAATTTCTGCAAATTCCTCCGGACTTAAAAATGCATATACCCTGCGGCGGTCCTCTTCTCCAAGACTTAAGAATACATCAGTCTGATCGGCCGGATGAAGCTCTAAAAACAACTCGCGGAATTGGTCTATATCATCCTGAACTGCTGCGTGTATTATTTGATTCATGTAATCTTCCCTGGTCTGATCATTTAATTTAACCATAGCGCCGATCCTCCTTTTCTGTATCCGAACACTATATGCAAAGACATGTGCTCCCGTGTTATATTCTTAACCTCATTACTCGTTATTCCCTAAAGCAGAGCCTGCAAAAACACGCCTTCCCTTAGAATGGAAGGCGCGTGCAATAAACTTGCTTTATAAAAACAGGCACGGGTCCCCATTCGTAGAGCTTTAGCACTAAACGGCATAGGACAAAGTCCAGCTGCATTAAAAATCACCTTATCTCGATGATCTCTGTTGACCCATTGGCGTCTTTGGACATTTTTGGGCAGCAGCATTTCTCCGTTCAGGAGCCTCACCTAACGAGGTATTATTTTAGAACTTGAATCAATTTCATCATTAATTTTCTGATTGTAAACACGAACATTTCGATTGCAGCGAAAGGCGAAGCATCCAGGTTGATGTACTTTTCAGCGGCCTGGAAATGCTTGAGGAGAAGACCACGAACGGCAGCCTGCTGCCAAAGAGGCGGAAGCCAAGCACACGGAAAGCGTTTGCCTGAGCCTGGATTTACGACTTTGTCGGACAATGGTTCCGTTATTGGCCAGAAAGTAAGCCGAATTTCCCACCATTCCAGTAAACAGCGGATCTCCTGTCCACCTTCAGCCAACGGACCAGTTTTTTCGCTCATCGATCAAGGCTGGAAGCAGAAATCAAATGTTATTGAGAACCCTGTTAATATTCGCATTTTTGTTATGAAATGGACTTATGAATTTTTTCAGTTATATAAAAATTTTTCAGCATACTCTTCCAATTTATGAAGCGGGTTTCTTGGAAACTCCATGCATGAATATAACGTCCACGCCTGTAATTGTCAATGCATCCTTCGATATTTAGGTTATTCAACTTCCCGGCACTTTCACTTTCTGGAGCTTCTGTTTTTTTCCAAAGATCGCCGTTGTCAGTTTCGGAGCATAAATAAAAAGAGCGATTCCGATACTCGAGGAAAGTAAAATAAACATACTGCTGAATGCCATCACTTCGACGGCTCCAATGCTTGCAATTATAATCGAAAATTCGCCGCGCTGGGTAAAAGAAAGACCGGCCCGAAAGGAAACTCTTCTCGTGAGTCCGTACATTTTACCACCAACCATTCCGACTATCATTTTTCCAAGCACACCCCACACAACAAGTATCCCGAGCAATGCCGGGGAAGTAATCCCCCCATCAAATTCTATCTGCGTTCCGAACCAGAAAAAAAATAAGGGCAGCGACAGCTCTCGGATCGGCAGAACAAGAGGCTCGAGCTGCTCACTTTTCCGAGCTTCGGCAATCATAATCCCGGCAAGAAAAGCTCCTAATACCTCTGAAAGACCAAGCAGCAATGCAGCCCCGCTGTAAGTAAATGCAATTCCGATCATCAGAAGATGTAATATTTCGGATCCGGCTGTCCGCTCAAAAAAGTTGGAAAGTTTCGAAAATACAAAGCGTCCCAATGCTATCGCTATCACAATCATTCCGAAGACTTGTCCGATTAACAGAGATACATCCATCCAGCCAAGGCCGTTCCCGGCAGACATTCCGACAAGTACTGCAACGATAACCGGGGCAGCTAAATCCTCAAAGATCAGCACACCGAGTAAGAATTCTGATTCTGGATTTGCCGTACGCTTTGTGGATTCAAGCATTTTCATTGTAATGGACGAGCTAGTCGCGTACAGAACTCCTCCAATAAGAAGAGCCATAAAAGGATCCAATCCAAAAAGAAGACAGATCATGACCGATAATACGAAATTTAAAAATAAATCAAGCATGCCGGCCGGGGTCACTTTTTTTGCGATCCCGGCCAGCTGTTTCATCGGAAATTCCATGCCGAGCATAAAAAACAGCAATACAATTCCGATTTCTCCGGCAAAATAAAGGATCTCGGACTCTCCTAGAAATCCGCTTAATGCAATGCCAACAAGTATAAAGAGGATAACATCCGGAATTTTTGTTTTCATACCAGCATAAGCCAGACAAAACATGATCAATAATACAAGACCTGCCGCTAATAATTCCGGCATATGCACATCCACGTCATTAATCACCCTCTCCATTTGCAAGCTGTTCAAAATCGGTTATCTGCTTGCTTTTCCCGACAACCATAACAGTATCTCCCGGGTTCAGCACTTCATCCACATCGGGACTGGCGATTACGTCCTCCTCTCGGAAGATTCCTACTATTGAAACACCCGTCCGCTGCCGTACATCAGCTTCGCCAATTGTTTTTCCGGCAAATGGAGAATTCTCCGTAAGGCAGAACCATTCCATAACAATTTTACTTTTTAACAGCTTCATTTTTTCGGCGTCCACCGGCTGAAAAACGGCTCCCAGCAATTGTGCTCCCAGCTCGCGTGTTTCTTCCGACGTGAGTTCCATAGAAAAATCAGCTTCATCCTCTTCTGGATCTTTGAAAAAGTACAATTCCCGCTTACCAGTATGATGCGTCACCAGTACTATCATGCTGCCTTCTGCCGTCATAAACGACATTTTTTTGCCGATTCCCGGCAAATCTGCCATTTTTACTTTCATTACTGTCTCTCCTTTATGCCCAGCTGCCTTACTTACTATTGTATATAAATATTTATTGGATGAACAGCTTGCCAAATTTTCTTTTTTTCCCTAAAGTGATTTTAGTAAGGAGGTATTTTATTGGAAAAGAACTATACATATAAATCCCCGGACAAGCTTGCCAATATCGTAATCATTCTTGTGCTGGTCTGTCTGCTTTTTTCTGCCGCATCCATTGCCGGAAGCTTTGTTGAAAATACTGTTTATGAAAAATATCCGGACGAGGCAGTTATTACAGATATAAACACGGAAGACAACGCTGTCATTGGTGATATCGCGCTTTTCATCCACCTGCCAAAAACATTAGTATTTCTCACAGCAATTGCAGTGTTTATGATGTGGATCTACCGTATCCATGAAAATGGACGGGCGCTCGAATTAGATGGTACTATTTATGCGCCAGGCTGGTCGGTTGCTTTTTATTTTATTCCGATTGTAAACTTTGTTCTTCCGCTTCTATCTCTGCTTCATCTGTATAAAAGCTGCTGGAAGCGCTGGAAGGAAAAAAACTCTATTGCCGCGAAGGATTCCTCAAAGATATGGCTTCTGTATGCGTGGTGGCTGCTTTTTTGGAGTTCCTATCTCGTATCCAACCCTGCAAGCCTCGCCGCTGGAGAACAAACCATCGCCATGCTGCGCAGCGAGGTTCAATCCTTTATTGTCTCAGAAATTATTTACATCGCAGCAGGAATTCTATTTATTTTCATCCTTCGCAAAGTTACAGCTGTACAGAAAAACATGAAATAGAAAGGAACCGTGCCGGTTATGTGGAAGGCTGCCCTTCTTATATTTATGACAATCTTTTTTACCTTTCTCATCGTGGGGGGCGGCTATGCTTATTATATGTATGAACTTGCCAGAGATAACGTCCGGCAAATGAATGATGCATTCGATGAGGAACTGGGGACAAGCCCGCGGAATTCCTCCAATCTATCAGGCACGGCCATTTTTTTAATTGCAGGGATCGGCGACAGGCCCGGTGAAGCCAGTCTTTCAGATGTTATAATGGTTGTTTCTGTAAATCCCGAGGATGACTCGATTCTCATGTTTAATATTCCGCGGGACACACAGGTCTCTCTTCCGGACAGAAACGGTTTTGACAAAATAAATCACTCTTACAGTTACGGAGGCATCAACCTGCTGAAAGAAACGGTGGAGACCAGGCTTAATGTGAAATTTGATTATGTTATTGAATCAAATATGAATGGTTTTGTAGAGATCGTGGATGTCCTGGGGAATGTGGAAGTGGATAGCCCGTTTGCTTTTTCGCAGAACAACGTGGAAAACAGTGAAACGCATCATTATGAAAAAGGGCCAATTACTCTCGATGGCGAGCGGGCGCTGCATTATGTGCGCATGCGTAAGAACGATCCAAGAGGAGACCTTGGCAGAAATGAACGCCAGCAGCAGGTCCTCTCTGCTCTTCTCCAGGATGCCCGTTCCATTGACACGCTGTTGAATGGGCAGTCACTCTTATCCATTTTAGGAGAGAATGTAAAAACGAACGTAACCATGACTGACCTGCATTCGCTCGCCGCAGATTACCGGCATACCGCTGATAATATACGGACCTTTGAGATACCGGGCTCAAATGCTATAGTGAATGGCATCAGTTACTACGAAGTGAGTGATGAGGAATGGCAGAAAGCTGCTCTGCGCCTGGAGAACCATCAATCGCGATGAGATAGAAGCTTAAGGCAAGGCTTCTGCTAACCGCCGGAAAGTTACCTTCAAGTGGATCTTCAGCTCCTGCTTTTCTACAGGCAGCGACCTTCCTGCCGAGCAGCAACAGCATATTACGTGGACACTGGTTCCGCTATCAGCCGAAAATTGAATCATTTTCCCCGCCGTTTAGACAAATAGCGCCGGCTCCACCCTTGTTTCTTGATTTTCCCAACAAATCAAACGAAAAGCTTCCGGCTATCATTTTGATAACCGGAAGCGATTAATACTTTTCAGTCATGCCTTATCATTACTATTACTATTCCGCTTCATCGAACGCCTGCTGCACCTTTGGCAGAAGCTCGTCCCACTCGGCATCCATCGTTTTATTGACCGTCACAAAATCATTCACTCCAAAAATGTTGTCCACGCCATCAATCTTCAGTAAGGCCTGCGCGATCGGGTGATCCGTATCATCGCCCTGTTTTAAAGATGTACTTTTTTCAAAAATCACCTGATCTGCTGTAAACTTCACTGCATTTGGGTTTGGTGTTGATTCGGCTCTAATTTCCATCGTTGTTCCTCCTCAAATTAACACAATCATTAATTCTAATATTAACACTTTCATTTTAATTATCAAACCAATAGAAGCATTAATCATATTATTCGTACCATGCTTTAGCCGGCCGGTCTACAGGGTAGCCATAAGAACTGCGGTATGATTTTCGCTCTTCCGTAAAATCATACCACTGTTTTGTGCTTCCCGGTTCCTTTGCATGATAAACAATACAGCGCAGTGTATCCTCGACACAAGGGTCGGTCCATACGCCAAGCTTTTGCTCTAATTCATCCAGCCATTCTTCTCCGCTTTTTTCTGCTATTTCTTTCATCGTCCTCAAACCAAGTACATATACAACCTGTTCAGCTGCTTTGATTCCGACTGACGGCACCTGTTGAAATTCAGCGAGGGCCCGCAGAACGCCGGCACGATCCACTGAACAGCCAAGAATAACGGAAAGCTCTGCTTCGCTGCAGGCATTCACCTCAGCCAGTGTGATTTTTTCTTTTCTCAGGGCCCTGCGTTCTTGATCGGTTAACGGAAGCTTCGGGCTCTTTGGCAACATAACCACGCCTTTTTCTTTTAATCATACCAAAGAATAATTAATTATTTAATGGACCCTTTTGTCACTCCGCTGATAATCCATTTCTGGGCAAATATATACACGATAATCATCGGTATTAGTGCCAGCAGGTACGATGCAAACGCGAGATTATAATTGGTGCTGAATTCGGACTGGAAGATGTACTGCACAAGTGGGAGTGTCGCCTGATCCTGATCTGTCAAAATTACGAGCGGCAGCATGAAATCATTCCAGGCCCACAGGCAGGTAAGGATCCCTACCGTTGCATTCATCGGGGCCAGCAGCGGAAAAATAACCTTCCAGAAAACACCCCAGGTACTCGCTCCATCCACAATGGCCGCTTCCTCCAATTCCTTCGGAATGGATTTAATGTAGCCTACATAAATAAATACATTAAAGGCAAGCCCGTAGACGACATACAAAAAAATTAAGCCGAGCAGATTATCCATGTTCCAGATCGCAGTCTGACGCACAATCGGAAGCATGATAATTGGAAAAGGGACAAACATGGCACTGACAAAGTAATAAAATAATAATTTGTAAAAACGTTTATGCATGTTGCGCGCTATGGCATAAGCAACCAGCGAATTGGTCATCAGCGTTAATATTACGACGAAAAACGCGACAATAAAGCTGTTTGAAAATGCCTGGAAAAAGTTCGTCATCTCGATTGCATCGGTGAAATTCTCAAAGCGCCAGTCCCGCGGTGGTGCCAGCAGCGGCCGGTCCATTTCCTGCGGTGATTTAAACGCAATATTGATCGTCAAATACAACGGAAGCAGTATAACTATGGAACCCAGGATGAGTAAAGAGGTAATGAGCCAGTTTGTACGGTTTCGATTCATTACAGCTGCACCTCCCGCTTTTGAAGAATACGGATCTGGAATATGGATATGACGACGATAATAACGAAATATACCACCGCATTTGCCGATTGGTAGGCAAATTGTCCACCTTCAAAGCCTCCCCGGTAAATTAACAGCGATATTGATTCTGTCGCCTGTCCTGGTCCGCCGCCGGTAAGGGCAATAATATGATCAAATACCATTAGAAAATTTTTCATGGCGAGCACCATATTAATCGTGAAAAATGGAGCAATCAGCGGAAATGTCATTTTCCAGAACTGCTTCCATTTCCCAGCTCCATCGATTTCTGATGCTTCATAAATGTCGGAAGGAATCGTCTGCAGTCCGGCCAAATATAGGATCGTGTTAAAGGCTGTTGCCTGCCATACTGCCATTATGACGATACCGACCCAAGCAAGATCCGGATTTCCGAGAATATTTGCCGACAGGGCGGTCAGGCCGATAGACGATGCTATTCCCGGCAGAAAATGAGTAAAAATAAAATTGAATATAAAACCAACAATAAGAATGCTTAAAATATTCGGCACAAAATAAAGCGCCCGTAAAGTTTTTCGGAATTTAATTTTCGCATTCAGCCCAATCGCAATAATTAAGCTGAAAATATTTACGAGTATCGTAGACACGATTGCAAATTGAAACGTAAATCCATAAGCATTTAACGCCCTAAAATCCTGGAATACGTTTATGTAGTTGCGAATTCCTACGAAATCCCATTCCCCATAGCCTTTCCAGTTCGTAAAGCTGTAAAAAATCCCCTGCAGCATCGGGTAGGTATGGAAAACAAAAAACAATATCAATGCCGGCAGCGCCATGAAAAAGAAGGCTCTATTTCTTCCAGCCATCGTCATCACTCCTTCTCGTTAATAGAACGGCAGACCCGTTCGCACGGGCAGCCCTTCTTCTTTATCTCATTTCAACCTTGTCCCATTCGCTGTCCATATTTTTCAGGAAAGCATCGGTATTGCCTCGATACAGGAATTCCTGAATTAAATTTTCTGCCCCCAGGCCAGGTGGATAATAATGATCAGGGAAGCTGGTGATTTTGCCTTCTTCAAAATTTTCCCGGATGCCCTCCATCGTGGGATCATCCTCATAGATCCCTTCTTTCGCAGAAAAAGCGGCCTGTTCGTCCAGATAAGTTTCCATATTTTCATCTTCGATCATAAATTCGATGAAACGCTCAGCCTCCTCCGGGTGCTCCGTATCCTCGAAGGCCGTCAGTAAAACATCCACCCCTGAAACCAGCATATTTTCATCTGCATCGTTGTTAACCGGCATTGCAAATACGCCGAGTTCAATATCTTTATTTACGGCTTTCAGCTCTGGAATTACCCAGTTCCCCTGCAGATAAAAGAGTCCTTCGCCATTTGCGAAATCGTTGTTGCCATCACTGTAGCCCATACCAAAAGCATCGTTTTGACCATACTCCACGAGCGTCAGCATTTTTTCGGAAGCTTCTTTATAATTCTCCTGAAAGCTGGCTTCTCCGTTCGCTTTTTGTTCTGCAAAGTCCTCCGGGACCGTGTTTCCAGCCAGCGCATTCCAGGCAATCATCGAGGTCCACGCTTCCTGCAGAGTAAAATAGATCGGTACCTCACCAGCTTCCTTCGCCGCTTCGAGAACGCCGATAAATTCATCCCAGGTTTTCGGCACCTCTTCTCCAAGTTCATCAAGCTTTTCTTTGTTGTAGATGACAGTGTTGGCGTTCGTTGCAAACGGAACGCCGTGAATATTATGAACGTCTTCTCCCGCCAGCTGATCGAGCATGTCAAGGTAGCGCGGCTGAATGTCATCAATCAGCTCACTGTCGGTGTAATCCATTAAAACACCGGCCTCCGCAAGCTCTCCGTACAAGGCGCTTCCTCCCATCGCTGACAGGTCAGGCATATCATTTTTTAACAGCCTTGTCCGCAGCACTGTTTCTGCTTCCGGCGGCGACACAAGATCAATCGTAATGTCCGGGTTTTCCTCTTCGAACTTTTGAATCAGCCCCCGATAAGTGTCAATATTTTCAGATTTATTGTTGAATAACTCCAGTTCGACCTTCCCATCATTGCCGCTCTCTTCTCCGCAGGCAGTTAACAATACAGCTGCAAGTACGGAGATGAGAGCAGGCAGGCTTTTTCTCAGCATGGCCTGCTTCTCCTCCCTTGTTTTCCTTTTATTTTTTTAATTTCTTTACAAAAGCATCATCAAAGAATGTCACGAAAGCTCCTTGATAAATCTGATAAATAACTTGGCTTTCCACTATTCTAGTTTTTTCATGTTTCCAAGCATCCTTCCAACTAAGAAATAGAGTAAACGTTTACTTAAATGTTCAAAAAAGAATAGCACAATCTAGTTCAGCTTTTGCACCGATTCTCTTTCTACAACGTGGTGGGGCATAATAATGCTGCTTCCATTCTTGCCCGTTTTCAACGCTTCGAACAACAGCTCTGCTGACTTTTCCCCCATTTCACGGAGAGGCTGTGCAAGTGTTGTTAATGGCGGCACCGCCATTTCAGAAATTTTAATATTATCATATCCTATTATTGAGATGTCCTTTGGAATATTTACTCCGATTTTATAGGCGGAGGCAATGGCTCCCACGGCCATCTCATCACTTGCGGCAAATACCGCCGTGATGCCGGATGCCTGCTTTAACAGTTTTTCAAATGCTGTTCTGCCATTTTCGTAGGAAAACCCTTCTGCATCTACGATATAGCTTTTCTCTACCGTGATGTCGTTTTCCTGAAGAGCTGCTTTATAGCCTTCAATCCGCGGCCTTCCGGCAATTGGGTCCTTTGGACTTCCGCTCATCATTCCGATGCTGCGGTGACCGTTATCAATTAAATAAGAAACAGCAGTATACGCCGCATCCCTGTCATCCACTTTTACATAAGGCAGCGGGTGCCTGGGGGATTTAGTACTTACAAGAACCGCTGGGATTCGCATCTCTTCAATCAACTGATAATGCTCATTTTTAAGTACTTCACTCGCAAACACAAGACCGTCGACTCGTTTTTCATTTAAGAGCCGCAGGTAATCTACTGTTTTTTTACCACTTGACGACGTATTACAGACTATAATGCTGTGCCCGTGTTGATGAGCTACGCCTTCAATTCCGTACAGCAGCTCAGAGGTTACCATTCCAGAAACACTGGGGAACAGCACACCGATAGTCTGTGTCTTGTTATTTATTAATCCGCGCGCGACAGCATTAGGCTTATAAGAAAGCTCATCGATAGCCTGCAGTACCTTTTTCTTTGTTTTATCTGAATAGCCTACTGAAGTATTGTTTAATATTCTTGAAACTGTGGCGATTGAAACGTTCGCATATTTGGCTACATCTTTAATGGTCGGGTTCACTTTGCTATCTCCTTTACAAAAGCAAGCGTTTACAACATTAATAAAAAAAGAGTAAACGTTTAACCTTAATGTAAATAATAGCTGCTTGCGCAAGGCATGTCAACCTTCATTTTGAACAGCAGCCGTACTGCTTAGAGAATGCCATGCCTATGAAATAACCATAACTGACGGGATTTAAATAATTGTACAATTTCGTTGGACAGTACTTCAGCTGCTGGATTTTTCAAAGGGAATTAGTGGATTTATCGGATTTGACTGGATGCGGACGGGAGATCCGTTATTCAATTAAAATTCCCGTTTTTCAAGGAGCTGGCGGAGCAAACTTTACTGCCATATGCTGCACATGGCTCAAGATAGTAAGTTTTCACTTATCCGCTCCCCCTGCTCTAATGTTAAAATTTCTATAGGGATGAATCTTTAAGGCAAAGACAGATTTGATAAAGGAGCAATAAATGGGCAATAAACAGGAAAAGTGGTTAATTGTTGTATTAATGATTGTGGCATTCATTATGCTTTTATCTATGATTGGCAGACTGTTTTCTTGAACTTCTCCACCTTAATGGAAGCATAAGTTAGATAAAATATCTTTTAATTTATTAATTATTTTTCAAAAAGGCGGAGAGCATTGGTATGAATCTGCTTTGTCAGCTCGGCCGGTATGAAGTCGTTTTCTTCGGCTAAGTAATGAATAACATCATGAAGCAAAAGCGGACTGGTTGGCGTACCTGCAAATGGTCCTTCAAATGGCCAGGGACCGTCCGTTTCGATTAACAGCTGCTCGAGAGGTATCATCGCGGAGAGAAGCTGGTCCCGCTTCCGGTAACAGACCTCCGGTGTCACTGATATATAGTAGCGCGCTTCTACAATTTTTTCGACCACCACCGACGGAGCTTTCAGCCAGTGAAAGTGGGCCTTCACGCCGGGAGCCTCATTCTGAAGCATCTGAAAGACCAATTCCGCTTTGTCATGGACGGCATGAAGAGCTACCGGCAGCTCCTGGTCCTTCGCAATCTGAAGGCACTGCCTTAAAAAATCTTCATATGCTTCCAATGGATCTAGTAAACGTTCAAGCTCATAATGCGGAAGACCCACTTCCCCTATGCAGGAAATTCTTTCGCGTTCTGCCTTTACCAGTCCGAGCCATTCCTGAAAATCGGGGGTTCCCGGCAACGGATACTCAGGATGAAAACCTACTCCTGCCAGGATGAAATCTGGATATCGTTCCTTTATTTCCAATGTTCGATAGGAGGATTCAAGATCATTTGACACGGCGACCACTTTAGCTAACCCTGCCTCCTGCCAGCGGGGGATATGTGTTTCGAGATTATCATACTGCTCCACATGTATATGCGCATCAATCATGACAGATCCTCTCCCTTGCTTACGGCTATTCTTCACAATTCGCTGTTTTTCCTGAAAAACCTCTAAATTTTCCCTGCCAATTTTTTCAGGCTGGAATGTTCAATCAATAAAAAATTAGAGTGCGCATTTTAAAAACTGCTATGCTCTGGTGGCTACGCTCTACGTTTAGCGCGATATCCGCTTTGGTAAGGTGGATATGCAATCCTCACGTGGGGAAACGCACTTGCGCGGGAAATCGTCCCGTGACAATCGATATAATGCTCGGAAGCGGGCGGGATACGTTATCTCTCTCGTGAAATTGATTTATATAAGAATCACCATCAATACTACAGCTATGTATTTTCAATTTTAAGAAATTGTTAAATTTAATCTTGAAAACCCCTGCAGTGGCAGTAACCACAGCAGAGGCTGTTTTTCAAAGAGCAGTATTTACATATCGTGGGAAGCATGTTTTTTTTGGTGCGTGTGGTTGGCATTTTTATCCTTATGTGACCCCTTCAACTCTTCCCCATAGGGCTGATTCGGACTCTGTGGCAGCTTCGGCTCTTCCTGCTGCTTCGGTCCTTTACGGTTTTTTGACAAGATAATCCCTCCTTTACAGCTTAGCTTTTACAGGAGGAGCCCAACTATTCGTTTTCTCCATTATGCGAAGAATCACTGATGGCTTTCATGAAATACGCCGCTGGCAAAAGCAGTCCGATGGCAGCCTGGATTAAGGAAAAAAAGCGAGCGCTTCCCACGGGGACAAGGTCTCCGTACCCTACCGAAAGAATCGTTACTCCGCTGAAATACAGGCAGTTCCAAAAATCATGATTGGCCGCCTCCCCGGTAGGATCGTTGATCATCAGTACAGTTTCATTGAGAGAAAGCATGTAGTAAAGAATTGCAAAACCAAAGGTCACGCTCAGCAGCACAAAGAAAAGCTTATAAAACAGGGCAGGACTGAATGAACTGTGGCGGTAAGTTTTGTTCGTAAAAAAGTAAAAAAGGTTTGCGATTATGTAAAGTAATACGCAAGTGATGAGGATGGTAGAAATTATAAAGCATGTCTCCTCCCGATAAAATTAACATTCTTTCTCGTCTATTCCTTAAAATTTACAATTATAACCCTTAAAATAAAGTAAACTTTGATTCTCTACGAACCAAAGCTTACGATCTATTTATTTTGACGCACTTTAATACAAATTCAACATGCTTTTCTGCGGCCTTCTCAGCCTCCTGAAAACTCTGCACATTTCCGCAGTAATGGGTAACAAAACCATGCACAGATAGGAAAACAGACAGGATCTCATCGGGCTTTACGTCATCAGTTAACGTTCTGACAATCTCCGTGAAATGCTGATAACTGTTGCTTGCAGCCCGCTGAGAAAGTCTGCCGGCCTCTGAATTTCTAGTTAAAAACATAATCTCATACTGCCTTTGATTGTTAAGGCCGAACTCGATAAATCGTAAAAGCAGCAGCGATAATTTCTCCTCAGGCTCAGAAGCCTCCTGGAGCGTTTTTTCAATGAGCCGATTTAAGTCCGAAAAATCTTTTTCTACTATTGCGTAAAATAAATCAGCTTTATTTTTAAAATGGTGGTACAGAGCGCTGTGACTGCATTTTACATCCGCACCAATACTGCGCATGGATACCTGCCTGAAATCCTTATTTAAAAATTGAACACGGGCCGCATAAATAATTTTATCTTTCCTTAATTCTTCAGCTATAGGCCTGCGCGGCGACATGAACTGCTCCTTTTATTAACCACTGGTCAATTTTAGACAAATTGAATTGAGGCTTATTTTTTAACACAAATTCGGTTATTTATCAGTGTCTCTTCGCGGGAGCGGGTCCCGTTTATTTCCCAGTCGATCAGAATCTGAAGGAATTCCCGCTTTGGCCTGAAAATTGTATTCCAATTTCCACAGCGGCTTTTTGCTGTCTTTTCCTGCGTATTTTTCTTCAGAGCGGCGCACTGTAGAATCTCTTCCTTCACTGACATCACGGAGCAGCTGATCAATGTCCTTGAAAAAACTTTTTATTCATGCTTACCCCCTAACCCTTTTCTGCAGACACTTCTTTCTTTTCTTTAATGTCCTGCTGCGCCTGTTCCAATTGCTTAACTCTTTCCTGAAGCTCTCTGTTTTCTTCCTCGATTTTTTGAGCGTTCGAAGAATAGTGAGGATCGTGCTCCCACCAGTCGATGCCGATTTCTCTTGCTTTATCGACGGACGCAACAAGCAGACGGATCTTTATTGTCAAAAGCTCTACATCGGCAAGATTGACTTTAATATCACCGGCAATGACGACACCTTTATCTAAGACCGTTTCTAATACATCTACAAGGTTACTCGTATTATTAGATGCTGCAGGATGATTATTTGCCATAAGGCATTTCTCCTTTTTGTTTCAAATTAATGAAGAAAATTCTGAGCTGGTGCCGATTAAATTAAATTTCCAAGCGGCCCGAGATCAATATTTAAATCCTCATCATCAAGACCGAAGATATTTTTCATTTCCTCCATTTTTTCCTCCAGCTGCATAAGCGCTGTGCCAAGCTGCTCAATCTGCTCATCTGTCAGATCGCCGCTGTCAACTCTTCGCATGGCCTGCCGCTCCACAAGCTGTCGCAATAATTCGACGACCGTCATTACTAGCTGTGAAAGTCCTTCGTCTGCTTTGTCTGGATCTAGAGAGATGCGTCCTGTCGGGTTGTAGCTTTCCGCATTTGTTACCTGTGCAGGCTTATCCAATCTTCTCCCTCCTCGCTTGCAGCACTTTTTCGTTTCCATCGGTGGTACTTTCGTGCTTCGAAGTCTTAAGCGTATCGACCGAAGCGAGCAGTACTCGTAAGTCTAAATACACTAAATCAATATCTGCAATGGAAATGGTTAAATCCCCACGAATGACCACGCCCTTTTCCAGGACGGCATCCAGTATATCCAGCAGGGAAACATCCCGGTTTTTCAAGCCGCTATCTTCCATTCTCTTCACCTCTGTTTAAGAACTCTGAAAAGTGGTAGGCCGGCCATGGACCAGTAATTTCAAAGGACAGGCCCGTATTATTTTCTTTTGCTTCGCTTTCCTGCTTTGTTATATCTGAAAGCAGAGCTTCTCTTTCCGCTTTATCTATAAGGTAAACGCCATTCCAGCTCATTTCCTCTTCTCTGCCGGTTACCTTTCGTTCCCAGTTTTTCTTCACCTCTGTGTTGAAGCTCTTTTGAGAAAGTTTTTCATGGATCGCTTTGCAGGTATTTTTAATATTTTCGTCTGCAGTATCTTCTACAAATTGATCAATTTTCTTTTTTTCAAAGAATTTTCTGCCAGGAGATAGATTTTCAATTTCTAATTTCTTCTCCTCCATTTCCGGACTGTTTTCTACGACAGCGGAAATGAATTTAGATTTATCAACAAATATTTTCATGTTCCATTCTTCTTTTTGATGGAGGTAATCAAATAACGAAGCAAGTCGGTCTCTGTGCTCCTCCATGCTGTTTGTTAAATGCTCAGGCTGAGAATATATTGTTCCGAATTTTAATGGTAATACCGTAAAGCGGTCATGCAGAACATTCATCAACTCATGATGGTGAAATGCCCTCCCCTGCAGCCACTGCATATTCTCCACTTGTTTTTGCAGTTTTTTTTCCCCGTACTCGGCTTCCGGGACTCTGCAGGTTACTGCTGTAATTTCACCATATTCGATAAATTCAACTTCATTCGGCGGCTCTATCCCCTCTATTGCATCCCATTCCTGCTTTTCATATTCCTCTGTCGGTATGAAAGCATACAAATAGATTAGAGCAGGAGCGCCAGATTGAGTTTCCAATCAGCTTCCCCCCTTAATCCTCTAAACTTTCTCTCATCATATCCTGTTCTTGTTCTTTTGCAATCCGGTATCGGGCCAGCAGTATTTCTTCCTGCTCGAGAAACAACTCCTCCGGAATTTCATCCATTTCGTACATCATCTGGAGGTTAGTCAGTTTTTGCTGGATAAATTCGAGATCGTAGAACTCTTTGTCTACTTCCTCTTTCACTTTTTCTCCAACTGTCACTAACAAATCTACCGGCCAGGTGAATACTTTGTGGATCATGTCGGATCCTTCGCCTTCAGTTTGATATCTATAAAATTATAAGCAGGCCATGGTCCTGTATATTTAAAGTCTGCTTTATCTTCCCATTCGTTGTAGATTTTATTTACTTTCTTATCGAAAGCTTCTTCATCTTTCTTATCTACTAAAAAGGAGGCATTTAACAGCATTCTTTCACTGATCACTTCGTTGCTTTTGGCAGCGTCAGCTATTTTTGCCAATGGTTGAAAAACCTCCTCCTCGAATTCGGAATGCAGAGCAATCATAAACTTGTGGGCTGATTCCCCCAGCTGCATACGATCATAATAACTCGCATTGGCTTCCTTGCCCTGCATTCTGTTTTGAAGAGCTTTTACATTGGGCTGCTGATTCGCTTTCTGAGAAAGCCATTCTTTATTCCCAATCACCTTCAGGCCGACTTCAATTTTGTTTTTGATTTTTGGAAAGATCTCATCAAACTGCTCATCGAGCTTGTCCATTAAAATGAGAATATCTTCTTGTCCCTGCAGAACATTTCCAAAGCTCATCGGGATAATATCATAATCTTTCATAACCTTTTCGACAATTTCCTGGTGTGCCTTTAAATTTTTGCGGCTTGGATCATATATTTGAATGGGCGCATCGGCGACAACCATCGCCCTGTTGTTTTTATGAATCGTATATACCGGCCGTTCCCCTCCGGCTAATGTCGCGTGCCCGAACTTTTGAGGCTGATTCTCCTCTATGACACAAAACATATACACCCCTAATTCCTCGCTCAAGCTGTCCACCTCCTAGGACTTCTTTAACTCCTGCTGAATAAATTCCTCCACTTTTGTTCTGTCTGTTTCTTCCTTACAGGCTTGGACACTCATTCCAACAATATCGGTACAAACTTTAAGAAATGAGCTATCCTTCGAATCGACAGTAATGCCGCTGCTCTTGCAGATCTCTGCGATCATTACAGCCGTCCGGAAACTCGGCATGTTCTTTTTATCCTCTTTACAGACATGCCGGATCTTCTCAATAAAATTGACGATAAGCGAAGCATTCTCTTCCGAAATGTCCGTTCTTTCCATCAATACGTTCGTCTGTGTGTCAGCATCTGATTCTCCCATAGAGATTGTAATGATCCGGTCAACCAGGGCATCCTGGGTTTCATATACCCCTGCATATTCTTCCGGGTTGCTTGTAAGAATCATTTTAAAATTGGGATGAACACTGACAAACGAGTCCTTCTGCTTGGCTCCGTATAGAGGTAATATTCCTTCCTCCAGCAGTGGCAGCAGGATATTATTCGTTTCCGGGTGAGATCTGGTAAACTCATCATAAATTACAGTATAACCTTTTTGGGCTGCTTCGAGCAGATGACCGGGCGCCCAATGTTCATTCAGCTTATCCTCACGCTTATACACTTTCCGGACGTAGTTGTCGACAAATTTTCTACTGGTGTAACCGGCAAATGCACCGATCAAATCTACATTGGAAAGGTTACGGTTCCCGTTTAATAAAACCACCGGCTGCTCTATTCTTTTTGCGAGCTGCAAAGCCATTGTAGTTTTACCGACCCCTGCCGGCCCTGTAAAATGAACAGGATAACCAGCTTCAAGATATTGCTGTGATCGATCGAGCAATCCCTTTATTTCCTCTGTCTCTACAAACTTGTCAAAATTCCGGATCTGTTTTTTGCCAGAACTGGAGCTGCTTTCTGTATGCCCGGATTGATCCTGGGAGCTCTTCGCTGTTTTGGTACGCCGCTCACTCTTCTCAGATTTATTAGAATCAGTACTGGCAGTTTTTTCAACCCTTGACTCCGAGGATTTTTTCGGTTCTTCTGATTTTCTGGATATATTTTCTGAACTTGATTTACTTGTACTCTGTTTTGAAGAAGAGGCGTTACTTTTAGAGTTACTGGTGTTTGTCTGTTTCGTCCCAGTGTTCGAATTAGTTTTCGATTTTTGGGAAGCTGAGGTAGATGTCTTTTTTTCTTCTGTGTCTTTCTCTGCTGTTGTGCTTTTCGCTGCCACTACTCTTACCTCCCTCCATTTTTATCTAACAGAGCTGCTCTTGGTCTCAGACTAACTCTGTCAAACGACATGATATCTAATTTACTATTGATCTTTACTTCATACACGCCCAAGAGCTGGTCCTTTGCGTAAGTTTTCATATATTCCTTTTCTTCAATCACTTCTACTTCTGCATCCCATCCGTTATTATCGTTGTTGATAACAGAGGTAATGCGGAAAGGAGGACGGATATGCTCTTCAAAGAAATCCCGGATCTCATTTAAAACCTCTGTCATACTATGACTTGGCTCAGAATCTTCTTGTGAATTCTCAGCTTCCTCATTTTCTGCTTCCTCGTTAACGGGTTCATCTTTTTCCTGCTTATCTTTTTCATTTTTACTCGTCGTGCGTTTTTTTCTAGTTTTCGCAGAGCTGCTGCTTTTCTCTGAAGGCTTTGTCTCTTTTTCTTCTTCCTCATCTGTTTTAACTGCTGTACTTTCAGCTGCCATCGTAAATTCCTCCTCTCAAACAATTACAATTACGTATAAAGCAAAGAACCCGTCATATGCGCGGGAGACGCATATGACCTTAGGTTCTTATCTTTTCGCCTGCTCCAAGCGTCCTTCTACTAAACTAATAAACTAACTCTATGCGAAGTTTAACTGTTCACGGCGGCTCGCATCAGATTCATTGTCTATTTCACCCTGCACTTCATCTCTTAAGAGCCCAACCGCTTCCGCATAACGTAACCACGTATCAACACTGGCGATAACTATTCTCGCTTCAATTGTAATAAGCTCAATCCCTACTACGGAAATTCGTGCATAAATGTCAATGACGATCCCTTTATCCAAAATGCGGTCAATTACTTCTGCCAGACTAGAAGAATCTGTGTGTTTTTCTAGAGTTGCCATTATTCTAAACACTCCTCTTTTAAGATAATTTTTTTATATCATTTGCCCCTTTGATGTCGTTGACACCTTTCAGGTCATTAACACCTTTTATCTTTCTGGGGCTTTTTACATTATCGATTCCTTTCAGGCTGCTGATGCCCTTGATATCACTCACTCCTTTAATATCATTTGCACCTTTGATATCGCTTGCGGTACCTGCACCTAGTAAGGAACCCTTGCTTTTTTTGTTCGTATTCCTCCCTTCCTCAGAATGTTCTTCCAATTTATCATTCATTTCGTTCTGAACTTTTTCTTTAGCCTTTTTACTGTTATCTTTCACATTTTCTTGTAAATCCTGAACATTATCCTTCGCTTCTTCTGATTTTTCCTTGATGTGTTCTCTGGCTGCTTCACTCTGTCCCTGAAGCTTTTCAGAGGCTTCTTCACCAGCATGCTTTAATTTTTTTGCGGCTTCCTGCGCGTTTTCTTTCGCTTTCTCTTTCGCAATTCTAGCTTTTTCAAGCGCATCGTAAAATTTCTTTCCCATCAGTGAAGCTGCCGCAGCATTTCTCGCTTTTGGATTATCGCCGGCTTCATCCTTTGCTGTATCTATAGCCGTCTCTTTCACATCTTCCTTAATTTCCTCTGGAGATTCTCCTTCGGCAATACTCTCAGCAGCTTCTTTCGCTGTTTCCTTTGCTGTTTCTTTTGTTACATCCTTTGCCTGCTCCAGCAGACCTTCTTCCTCTTCATCCTGTTTATCTTTATTCTCGTCAGAGTTTTTATTTGGTGTAACTGCGCTGGTAAAATCTTTGGCTTTTTGCAGCACTTTTTCTTTTGTGCTGGCTTCGTCGTTTTCTTTGTCTTCCGCTGCTTCTGATTTTTCATGCATGGCAGAACTGTTGAACATTTCATCGGTGTCTTTCAAAACATATTTTTTCTTATTTTGCTTTTTGCTCATCTATAAGGCTCCCACCACCTTTCATGACGACCAGCCAATTGGCAGGTCTACAGCGCTGCCTTTCTCTTTCCCACGATTCCATTAAATTAAGCCATAGGACCTAATTTAATTGAAAATATAGGGGAATGGCTGCTACTCATTATCCAGTGGAGCGCTTCTTGCCCGTAGACTGGTCCGTTCATAGGAGGTAATATCAAGCTCTTCATTCAGCTGCACCTCATACACTCCCAGCAGTTCATCTTTTCCATAATTTTTCATGTGTTCTTTTTCTTCAATTACTTCCACTTCTACGTTCCAGCCTTCATCATCCTTTACAGAGGAGGTAATACGGTGCGGAGTGGAAACATAATCTGTAAAAAATTTATTTACCGTATCCATCACCAGCGTAACTGTCGGCTTTTTGTTAGAAGTTTTTTCGTCTTCTTCTTCGTCTTCTTCTTCGTCTTCCTCTTCTTCTTCGTCTTCTTCTTCGTCTTCTTCGTCCTCTTCGTCTTCTTCGTCCTCTTCTTCTTCTTCTTCTTCCTCGTCTACCTCTTCTTCTTCGTCCTCTTCTTCTTCTTCCTCGTCTACCTCTTCTTCTTCGTCCTCTTCTTCTTCTTCTTCCTCGTCTACCTCTTCTTCCTCATTTTCTTCACCGTTATTTTCTTCTTCCTCTTCTTCGTCTTCTTCTACAAGCTCATCTTCATTTTCTTGTTCTTCATTTTCTAAGTCTTCCTCTTGTTGTTTCTTCTTTTTATTACTCAACTTGGCTTTCGCCTCTTTCCCTTTTTTAATCGTCGCTTTTTTTGGTTCGCTGGCTGCTTCTGCTGTGTTTTCGTCGACATTTTCATCATCTTGAATTTTTTGCCCTGTGCGCTCGACACCTTTTCCAACAGAATTTTTTGCACTGTTCAATGTTGATTTAGCTTTTTTTACAGGAACCTTTCCTTTACTGACAGCCCCACTAACCTTATTTGCAGTTTTTAATTTATTTTTAGTAGAGGTGGCTTTTTTCTTTGCGCCTTCTGCTTTCTTTTTGGTGCTGCTTACTGCTTCCTCTGCGGCATCCGAAGCTTTATCCTTCGTTTTTTTCACAGGCTTTGCTGCCTGCTTTCCGGTTTTTTTCACAGGTTTAACAGCCTGCTTCACTGCGTGCTTCCCTGCTTTTTTTCCTACCTTTGCCGGCTTCGAAAGCTTTGAAGATGTCCCGCCTGTTTCTTCTCCACTTTCTTCTGAAGAATCATCTTTTTTAGAATTGTTTTGAAGACGTTTCTTCGTTTCTTTACTAATAAGAGGCAAGGCTCCTCCTATAAGACTTCCTGCTGCCATAAATGCATAGGTGAATTTTTCTGAATTATTATTTGCCATCGGAAGCCTTCACCACCTTTCTCTAATTTCAGATAAGATTCGATGTTTCTTAATGAGCACTTTTCCCTTTAAATAAAAAAAGTATGTCAAATACGTATTAATCTTTTGAACTAATTATTTTCATATATCTTTGTAAGCTTCTATATTCCTTTAACCTTGTAGGTATTATTACTTACCTATAAAGGGTATTATTGCTAATAATTACCTAAAAAAAAACGCCCCTCTTCAGGAAGCATGATTTCCGAGACTTTCAATCTATTTTTTTAATCCGGATCCGCAAAGCGATAAAACGATAGTTTCTTTCGTGTCGAACAGCCATTCTTTATTATTTTCAAAAGCTGTGTAAGTGGCGGCTGTAGTCGGCTCTACATAAAAGCCTTTTTCCGCAAGTCTTTTTTTTGCTTTCAGAATATCGCCTTCCGGTGCCGTAATAAAGGTCCCTCCTGTTTTATTTACAGCCTCCATAATCTGTTCCGCTCTGGGGGGATTTTCGATGGCGATCCCTTCTGCGAGTGTGCCTTCGTTTTTTGCAGGAGTGATGTGTGAATTTTGTCGAAATGCTTCCGCAAGCGGAGCACACGGCTCGGCCTGCACTGCAGTAATTTTTGGGAGGGAAGTGATAAGCCCCGCGTTCATCAGATCTTGAAAACCGATAAATGCCCCAAGAACAAGCGTACCATTGCCGACCGGCAGAACGAGTGTGTCTGGAACCGTAAAATTCAGTTGTTCCCATATTTCAAAAGCGAATGTTTTCGTTCCTTCGTAGAAAAAAGGATTGTACACATGACTAGCGTAAAAATGCTTTTTCTCATCTACTGCAGTCATTGCTGCTTCCGCAGTATCTGCTCTCGAGCCCGGCACTTTTTGCAGCTCTGCCCCATGAGCTCTAATCTGTTCCAATTTTTTTTCAGAAGCCGATTCAGGTACATAAACATGGCAGGGGAGGCCAGCCCTTGCACAATAGGCTGCTATAGCTGTCCCTGCGTTCCCGCTGCTGTCCGCGATTACTTTTTCGGCTCCAAGCTCTTTTGCTTTTGCAATTAAAACAGCGGCGCCTCTGTCCTTAAACGATCCGGTCGGCATAAGGTAATCAAGCTTCACCAGAACATTCGGTTCATTTGTATCCAATGGAATGAGCGGGGTCATCCCTTCTCCTAACGTAACCTCATCAAGAACGCTTTCCTCTGCAAAAGGCAGAGCTTCGATATATCTGCTCATGACTGATGGACGTTCTTTTATTTTCTCTATTGGAAACGATACGTCGTACGGCTTCATCGTAAAAAGTCCCGCCTGCGGTCGCCACTCTGTTGAATTCGGTATGTACTCCCTGTTATCTACTGAACCTATAAATCGATATTTCACATAATCTCCTCCTAATGAAAAGATTCAGTCCGATGACTGAACCTTTTATGGCACATGTATCTGCTTGGCCAGCCTGCCGCATGCATCAAGTATGCTCTCATAGCTGGCTTTGTCATTTTCTTTAAAGCTCGTGTTCATATGAGCGATGTTCCCGTTTTTATCAATTAAATAACAAGAGCGGACCGCCACTTCATCCTTTTCGTTGAACACTCCGTATTTCTTAACAGTTTCTTTGTGCCAATCCGCCAGGAGCGGGTAAGGCAGAGTTCCCAGACTTGCCGCAAAAACATTCTGCGAATAAATGTGGTCGACACTGATGCCGAGCACCTCCGTATTACTTGCTTTTAACTTTTCATAATCCTCTTTCCAAGAGGTTAATTCCTTCATTCAGCCCGGTGTGAAATCTAATGGAAAAAATGCCAATAATATGTTTTTCAGCCCTCGGTAATCGGATAAGGATATATCGACTTTCGTGGTGGAAGGCAGTGTAAAATCCGGTGCTTTATCTCCAATCGTCAAACCCATTTTACAAATCTCCTTTCTACGTTTATCTGCTTAGCTTTTCCTAAGAAAACGTGTTTACTCACATGAAAATTACATAGGAAAAAGTAGAAACGCACATACTTTTACTAAACAAAGTTAAAGGAGATATTCCGATGAATGTAAGCCGCGCCATCGATGTAGCAGAATCACCGATTATGGTTAATGTAACGTATGACGGTACTCCCGTCTACATCCAGCATGTTGATAAAGAAAATGGCACCGCCAGAATATATGCCCTTGATGATCCTGACAATGAAATCACTGTAAGTATTAACTCGTTGGAAGAGCATTTCTAACTATTCGGGTTGTACGTGAAGAAATGGGCAGCCGCGGGCAGTTGTCCAGGCATTTTTTCCGATAAATGCCGGCCAGTTTTGAAAATAACCTCGTCGAATATTTTGTCCGCTTTGTTGCTTTGTTTATGTAAGCCGAGCTTCGCCATTTAGAATGGCGAATGACCCGGGCCGGGCTTTATCTAGAGGGTAACAGATCAGCTGTTTTCCATATCATCACAATTTGGCAGTATATGCACAATGACATACGTTACTGTCAATTTGTTACCCGTATTACAGGTTGAGCAGATAAACCCAAAGGATAATACATTTTCGTTACAAAAATCCGGGCAGCTTTCCTCTGCATCCAGGCCTGTATAACAAAGAATTTCATCCACACACGTGGTATCGGAACAACTAAACGGTAAAGTATTCAGAGCTGAACAATTACTCTCTCCGTTGTTAAGAAATGTGTCCAGCTCAAAAGACAAATAATAGTTGATATATCCAGTTGCTCTTACCTCATTGACCATACAGGCGTTTGAAATCGTACCGCACGGAGTTACTGCATCTACTTCAGTCGGAGTAGTACAGCAGCGCAGGAAGAATGGATCATTTAATACAGCTGTGATGAGTGGAGGCGATTCTCCACCAGCAATAGAATTTCTAGGCAGTTCTATTGTACACTGATCAAAAACAATACCTGGACATTCCGCTTGTTGAGCATTATAAAGGTATTCTCTTAACTCCTTCAAGTACTTTGCCTCCGCATTGCTGCATTTTCCATTTTTCGCTTGATCAAGAGCCTCCTCTAGTTTTTCTCTCATTTCATTTATCATATCATTATCACTATTATTGCCGGGACGTGTAATTTCGTCGTTCATTTCCACTTCTTCGTAATCATGATAAATTGGTGAGATTTTTCGCTTCCTTGACATAAAAAAATCCCCTTTCTTTTCATAGAATTAGTACTGCACTAATAGATTATTCAGAAAGGGTTGAACCGTATAGGTAAAGCTTATACTACCTCTTCATCGATATCTTCGATGAGCTCCTCGAGCACATTCTTTTTTTCCTGGACGGCAGGGAGGTCTTTGACGGCGGATTGCTTTTCAATGGTTTGGATGAGTTCTTTGGTGTACGTTATTTCATCCTCTAAACCAGAGCCGCCGGGCTTGGGTGGAAATTGGTCTTTCATCGATTCCTGGTAGCGATACACTGTTTTACGCAACGATTTGGACTTGTCTTTGAGATAGTCCACCGGCGACTTGGAATGAAAACGGGACGACGAATGCGTGGCGTCTACGATCAGCGTCTGAGAGGTGATGAGATTCTGTTCGACCGCCAATTCCACCGTTTTTTGGACCAGGATATCCATTAAATCTTTATCGGACAGACGCAGCTTTCTAAATTTCGTTAACGAACTGGAATGGATCACGGGAGCCTCTGGAGTCAAATCTAAAAAATATTTAAAGGACAAATCAACCGCGGCCCGTTCGACCAGATCGGCATCCGATAGATCGTAGATTTGTTTTAACAGGACGTATTTAAACATACGTATGGGAGGTTCTGCCTGTCTTCCGTTATCTAAGCAATACTTGTCCTTCAACTCCTCTTCGACAAAGGAAAAATCCACGAGTTCTTTCATTTGTCGAAGAAAATGATCGTCTGGAACAACCGCATCATAGAGGTCCATATAGGGACTTAAGGAAAGAGATAATTGGCTATGTAACATGAGTACTCCCCGCTTTTTCATTTGATAGGTTTAGTATACCTCTTTTCTCTACACAAAAAGAAAAAAACTCGAAAACGGTACCGTTTTCGAGTTGAAAAAAATGAAATGGACTCTTGGGGGACTTTTTCAGCAGCCTCCTTGCATTTCCCGCGGGCGTCTCATGATTTTTGACAATCTATTCGTGTAAAATATGCGGGCAGAGTTAATAGGAACCAGAATAATTATAGGAATTAGGTAATTTGTAAGATAAACTTTTAATATAAGGATATATGGAGGACTGAATAGATTTTACAATTTTAGGAAAATAAATCCATGTCTTTGAGAAAGTAAGTAATAATTATCGCTTCTTGAGCCAAGAAGAAAAAAAGCAGCGTTAAAAGAATTGCTCCTTCTACACTGCGCTATCATTCCTACTGTATGGAATCGAAATTACAAAATTTCGATGTAGCCTTCTGTTCCATGTACACGAATGCGCTGCCCATCTTTTATCAACGAGGCAGCATTTTCCACTCCAACCACTGCCGGCAGGCCATATTCACGTGCGATAACTGCACCATGGGTCATCAGCCCGCCAACTTCAGTAACCAGGCCTTTAATGGAGACAAATAATGGTGTCCAGCTGGGGTCAGTATAAGAGGTGACTAAAATATCTCCACTTTCCAGCTCAGCATCTTCCATGTTTAAGATGACACGTGCTCGACCCTCTACCATTCCGGAAGAAACCGGGAGACCTGCAATAGCATCGGCTGGGAGATTTTCGCGTTTGTACTCCCCTGCAATGATTTCCCCATCAGAAGTGATAACACGTGGAGGCGTGAATTTTTCATATGATTTGTATTCGTCTTTTCGTTCGCTGATAAATTGATAATCCAGTTTATTCGTGCGTACGACTTCGTGTAGTTCTTCAAAAGAGAGATAATATATATCTTCGACTTCATGAATGACGTTGGCTTTTACGAGTTCTTCAGCTTCTTTTAATATAGCCTGCTTATAAACGAAATAACGATTAACCATGAAGTATTTTGGATATTCCCGATAACCGATGAAGTTCCGTAGGAGTTTAATCATTCGTTTTGTTTCTTCAGCCTTCTGTCCGCCATCCGGTAATTTCTTCAATCGAACTAATAACTCTTCTTCTTTTTCCAACGCTTCCTGTCGACCCTGCTCAAATTTCCGAGTGCCTGCATTAGGCTCAAAGTTTTTTATATTACCAAGAATCATAGGGACAAGTATAGTTGGTTTTTCACTCCAGCGAGGTTTAGTAATATCGATTTCTCCGGTACATCTCATTCCGTATTTGCTGAGATACTCATACATAGTGTCCCGTGCTTCCCGTCCACCATCAAACTTAACCAGTTCATCCAAAAAGTTATCATCTTTTACTTTCTGTAAATAATTCAGTACTTCTGGGTAAGGACGAATCACATCTGCGACATCCAAAAGCGCCAGACCCATTTCCGAAGTAATATTGTTTGGGACAGATTGAGAAAGCGTATCTGCTGCGTTTTTCTCACCAAGCCACTTGTTCATTTTTTCATTGATCCATGATACTGCATCCATAGCAGCCGTAATCACACCCATACTTTGGGGAGCAAATAAATTCTTTTTCAATTGCTGAATATCTTCTAGGATAAAATCAAATAAATCTGACCCTGACTTCGTTTGGATGTTTTGTTTCACATGATCTATCGATTCTTGACTGCTCTTAATCAAATCAGAAACGATGGACGGATCGTTTTCCACCTGTGCTCCCTGAGACGACTTACCTTTATTGCTTTGACTGGCACTCCGATCTTTTTTGTCATTTGGTAACGGTTTAATGAAATCCCTTCGCTCTAATATGGTCATTAAAGCATCTTTCATAAGTGGATCGTGATTACCCATGGCGTTTAATAAATTTTCTCTGCTGGCAGAGGAAGCCAGATGTTGTGTAACATCAACAAACAACCTTCCGCCGGCTATGCGCATCGGTGCAGAAGTCGTTAACAGCCAAAAAGACAATCCGAGAGGTTTAATGGAATCGGTCATCATTTGTTGATGGCCGACAGATACGTAAACGTGATTTTCCTGGTCATTTGCCTCAGGGATCGGGTACAGCGTGGTAATTGGCCTACTTTGGACGATATAAAATATACCATCCGCCATGCACCATTCGATATCCTGCGGAGAGCCAAAATAAGCCTCGATCTGTCTTCCTATCCGTGACAGCTGTCGGATTTGTTCGTCCGTCAGTGCCTGGGTCATTTGCTGGTGGGAATCGATCTGCCTGGTCTCTGTTCCGCAGTTTTTTCGTCCATAGACAGCCAATTTTTGGGCGGCTATCGTCTTATCGACGATTTCCTTTTCCTGTACTTTATAACAATCGGCAGAGACTAAGCCGGATACCAGCGCTTCTCCAAGGCCGAAACCGGCTTCAATTGACAATAGCTTTCGGTTAGAAGTAATCGGATCAGCTGTAAATAAAATTCCTGAAGCTTGTGGGGAAACCATCTTTTGAATGATAACGGATAAATAAACATCACGGTGGCTGAATCCATTTTGCATCCGATAAATTACTGCACGATCCGTAAACAGAGACGCCCAGCACTTGCTGATATGCTGCATGACTGACCCTATGCCTATGACATTTAAATAGGTATTCTGCTGGCCAGCAAAAGAGGCATGGGGTAAATCTTCAGCAGTGGCACTAGAACGCACTGCATAAGCCTGATCATCTCCATATCGGGATAGAATTCGAGTAACTTCTTTTACAGCTTCGGGAGGAATTTCTGCTGCCAAAATGAGTTTCCGGATCTTCCTGCTGATAATTCCTATTTGATCTCGATCCTCTGCATTCAGCAGTGTTAGTTGATTCAATAATGTGTGGAAGTCTTCATTATTTTCGAGTGCCTTTCTATAAACGTTTGTCGTAACGCAAATACCTTCCGGCACCTGAATTCCTTCAATTCTTGATAATGCTCCTAAATTTGCCCCTTTTCCTCCGGCTATCATTTGATTCGTTTTATCAATCTCGAGAAACTCCAAAGTATACCGTCCCATTACAATCCCTCCCATTTTTCGCTTAATACGAGGACAAATCACACGAGAAAATTATTCACTTTCTCCAACCAATTTCGTTTACTTATATCATCGAAAAAACAGCTGCATTTGATTAATACTAACCATTTATTTTTTAAAAAAACAGTCTGAAAATCGTTAGTTTATCATGGTATAATTAAAGTAGAGAAAGAGGATGAGACAATGACAAATGAAATGCTTCCAGCTATCATTTTGATAACTGGAAGCATTTTTTGCTTTTAGAGACAGTAACTTAAATGGAATAGTTAGTTTTGAAATATTACTTCATATAACTGTTATTATCTTCTGATTTATTTTTATCTGCATCTTTTGAGCTCCACTCTTGCTCCAGCACACTATATAACAAAGAGTCCCGCCAGCCATTTTTCATTAACAAGTCCTCACGAATTCTTCCTTCCTTAGTCATGCCTATTTTATCTAATACCCTCCCTGAGCCAATATTTTGAGGGGCACAGGTTGCATATATACGATGAAGAATGAATTCACTAAAACCAAACTCAACTAATAATTCAGCTGTTTCCGTTCCCAGGCCTCTTCCCCAGTAATCAGGATTTACAACGTACGAAATCTCACCTGCCTAGTTATTGGAATCCCTTAAATTAAATTCTCCAACACCAATCATTTCTTGGTTATCCTTTTTAACTATGGCATACACAAATCGGGTTCTTGGTCTTTGGAAAGCTTCAACCAAAACCTGGTTCACAAAGTCTTTAGATTCTTCCTCCGTATTAGGCCCCCATGCTTGATACTTGCAGACTTTTTCTTGAGATGCATACTTATGTACACTTTTCCAATCCAATTCAGTTAATTCACGCAAGTAGACATTTGATCCTGCCAATGTTTTAATTACTAGACCCTCCATTACCACATTTATCCAAATAGACAGATCGTATCGCTTACAATTTCCAGCTGTTCCAATTAATTTCCTTCCTGCTCCAGAAAACTGGTCATTTTGAGAATGGTCCGCTGTGACACGAACACTTATTTTTTTGCTTTATCTATTGGTTTACTGGCTGACTGAAATCTCTAAAAAAATTTTTTTCCTTCCACCCAAGAGATGGTATAGGTAAATCATTATTGGAGATATTAACATTAATTCTTAGAAAAGGAGGAATTTGAAATGGCACAGAATAGAAGTAATAACACTAATCAATTGGTTGTACCTGGTGTGCAGCAAGCCCTTAACCAAATGAAAATGGAAATTGCACAGGAGTTTGGTGTGCAGCTTGGACCAGACAGCACATCTAGAGCAAATGGTTCCGTAGGCGGAGAGATTACTAAAAGACTCGTACAAATGGCTGAACAGCAAATGGGCGGTCAACGATAAAAGCTTTCAAAGGGGCTGTATCATAAATGCTACTCGCCCCTTTTGTATGGTAAAAAAAGCAGAGGACAAGTCCTTCGCTTTCCGTGGGCAGCGCTTCAGCTAACCGGGCGAAACCCGCGCCCGGCGGATCTTCAGCCGCTGCTCTCCCACTGGAGTCTTCGGACTTGTCCCCTGCTATCTTCTTTTTAGGATACTACTTTTTCTATAAAAAGGGGCTTTTGATACAGCCTCTCTTTTTTATCTCTTCTTTTTTCAAATCTTATGGTTCAAGTCTTCAAACTTCCTGACCTTTTGTCTCGAATTAAGAACAATTACATTCTTACCTTGACGATGCCATCGACTGCAGCGTTCTCTCATGTCCTTTTTTCGCCTGCGGTAGGTCGTGATGACAAATTTCAAAAAGGCTGCATCTAATTTCTCAGTACAGCCGACATCATTTCTTGTTTTCCCATGGTACGTTATGTATCTTTTTACAATACGATACAGACATACCCTTAAAGGCAGCTCAATGTAAAGTACTGTATCTGCTCGAGCTTCCCGGTATCTAAATGTCGAACTGTAATTTCCGTCGATGACCCATTTTTCCTGCATGACAGCTTTTTGAATTCGTTCGATAAATTCCCCCTGCGGAACCTCGACCCACCCCCGCCGAAAATAAAAGGAATCGAGATGATACACATTCAGTCCTTTTGCGGCTCCCACCTGCTTTGCAAGGGTGGATTTACCTGATCCTGCTGATGCAGCCACGATCATAACCCGCTCCATAGAAGATCCCCTTTTTAAAGAGTTGATTTAAAGACGTAGCTCGCTTTATGATAATTCATCTTATCCTCGTAAAAACGATGGGCTTTTTCCCTTTGGATCCCGGAGGAGAGAGCTACACATTCGCACCCGCGCCGGGCTGCCCATTCGTGGACATAGTGAAGAAGCTTTTCGCCATACCCCTGCGATCGTTTCGTTTCATCCGTGACCAGATCACACACCCAGACAAAGCGGCCATAATATAAGGTGGTCATCTCTTTAAATCCTGCTGCCGCAGCCAAATCTCCATCACTCTCGAGAACGGCTAAATGATAACGCTCCTCCAGCATTGCTTCCTTCACCAGCTCCACATAAGTATTTTCATCGAGATGTGTTCTTAATTGCTTTAGGAGCGGAAAAGCCGCTCGTATTTCTTTATCGGATTGCATTTCATAGATTTCCAAAAAATTCTCCTCCATTTTTTGTCAAACGCAGCGTGTGAAGACACCAGGATAACTGATGACAAAGCCATCTTCATCCATGTATATTTTCGTTTGATAGTCATTACATTCATAGGTAAATGTAAATCCTCGTTCTGTTTTTTCCTGCAGTGTATAATATTGGGTTAACTTTTGCAGCTGCAGCGATGGAAGCTCTATGTATACCATCTCGAATTCTTTTTTATGGCCCGTCTCCCACGATAAACGTTTTATAGGAAGCGTATTTGAGAAAGGAGTGGCGGAGATATCTACGTCTATTGCTCCGGTAAGTTCCGGCAGTTCCTTTTTATCTGCGTCCAGCCATTTCTCCCCCTTTTTTCTAAGGTGGAGCCTCCGGCCGCTTGCTGCGATGATGACCCGAATGTTCACCACTTCCCATTGCTTCGTTAATAGAAAGAAGTAATCAGCTTTATATGCTGAGGGGCTCCCGTTAATAATGGTACTATTCACATGTATTTTATCGGACAGCTCCTCCACCTCTGCATACTCCAGACCGGTAGTTTCCTCGTTTCTCCATATGTATGTTCTCATGAATGAAAATCACATCCTTTCCAAAATTATACTATAAAACAAAAAGGTTCTAAATTTGTTGCAGTTGCTTCAGTAATTGTAGGTCAAACTATATTTAAAAACAATTGAGGTAGATTTATTTTTGAAAAAGACGTGATAAAATGTCCCTCTTCCCTCTTACGTAAGAAGCAATAACCATTCTTATGTCGTAGTTCATGAATATGAACCCCCTTTGTTGTAGCACAACTATTCCAAGATCCTTGTTCTACTTTTTAGATGATATAACGAGGCATGCGACACTGTTGTACTCTTATTATGCCTCCATCCTCCTTCAAAGACCACGGCCTTTTGTACATTCGCTCCTCCTGGGGAAAAATCAGTGTGGTGGATGGCAGTAGGAAAAAGTCAGTACCCGGTTTTAAAGATTCACATGTTCATATAGCAGGGGCAAGCGGACTTGAAAACGAAGGAATTACCTGCTTCGACCATGTAAGACATTCATCCAGAATTCCCTTCTCAAGCTATTTACACTTTCTCGTATTTGGATTAAACTTATATATGAATAAAAATAATTTTTATTCATATATTCAAAAATGCGAGGTGAACACCTTTGCCAAGAGGATTCTCAAATAAAGAAAAAACCCACATCCGTACCACCCTAAAACAAACCGCCTTTGAACACTTCTGCCGTCTTGGCCTCCGTAAAACCAGCATCGGCCAGATTACAAAAGACAGCGGCATTGCTCAGGGCTCCTTTTACTCGTTCTTCCATTCAAAGGAGGAGCTTTTCTACGAGCTGCTGCTCGACGAGGAAAGGCGCCTGAAAAATAAACTTCACCCGTTTTTAACCACAAGCCGTCCGGACCAGGATAATTTCGCCCGATTTCTGCTGACAGCGGTTCAGGAAATCGAAGCAAGTCCGCTGATATCCACTCTTTTTCAGGCCGAGGAATACCAGGCGTTGATCCGTAAGGTTAACGATGCAGAGCTTGATGACCATACCTTAAAGGATCTTGAGGAACTCAAGCCGATATTTGAAGGATGGCAGGAGCGGGGATTTATGAAAGATATAGAGCCGGAGCTGATTATATCCTCGATCCGTTCGTTCATCCTGTTGTCGCTTCACAAAAAGGAAATTGGACCAGACTGGTTTGATGAAACCGTGCGGCTGATGGCGGCAAGCCTTGCTGCTTATGTGATGAAAGGAGATCGACGAGATGATTAGTGTTAAAAATGTCAGCTTCACATATCCGAAAAGCAAATCGCGCGCTGTTTCCGACCTTTCCTTTCATATCCCACGCGGGCATATTTTCGGTCTGCTCGGCCCATCTGGAGCAGGAAAAAGCACGATACAAAAACTAGTGACGGGTCTATTATCATCGTATGATGGAGAAATTTATATAAACGGTCAGGAAATCAAGCGTGCTCGTAAAGACTTCTATTATAAACTTGGTGTGGCGTTTGATACGCCTGTTTTTTACGAAAAAATGACCGCACTGGAGAATCTTCAATTTTTTTATTCTCTTTACCCACAAAATCAGCGCCGTCCGATCGAATGGCTGGAACGCCTTGGATTGGCAGAGGCTGCCCATCTTCCAGTCGGACGATTTTCGAAGGGAATGAAAATGCGGCTGAATTTTTGCCGGGCTCTGCTGCACGAGCCGGAGGTACTGATTCTTGATGAGCCGACATCAGGGCTTGATCCTTCCTGGTCTCACATCGTCAAAAAGATTATAAAGGAGGAACAGGCCCGCGGTGTCACGATATTGATGAGCACACATCATATGGAAACCGCAAAGAATCTTTGCGACCAGATCGCTTTTATCGTGGACGGACGTATCTCGGTCATCGATTCACCTCATCAGCTTCAGCTGAATTATGGACGAAAAATGATCCTGTTTTCATTTCGTAACCGGGAGAACCTTGCGTTGTCGTTTGATGAAGCAGGTCAACACCCCCAGCTGCTGGAATGGTTGAAAAATGGGGAAGTTGAAACGATCCATTCCCAGGAAGCAACGCTGGATGAAGTATTCATGCAGGTGACTGGAAGGAGACTAGCGGAATGAAAACTCTCATCTGGCAGGATATTCGCTTTCAATGGAAACATGGATTTTACGTAGTATATGCGATAATTACGATATTTTACCTGGTGCTTCTCTCCTTCGTCCCAAAGCATTGGCTTGACGCGGCAGCAGCGGCAGTAATCTTTACGGATCCGACAATGCTCGGCTTCTTTTTTATCGGGGCAATAATACTTTTTGAAAAAGATCAGGGCATCCTTCGGCCATTATCAGTGAGCCCTCTCCTCCGCAGAAACTATGTACTGGCAAAGGTGCTGTCACTGTTAGTTCTCACTATCCTCAGCAGCACCGTCATTCATTTGGGAGCTGCCGGGTTTCCGAAAAACACCGTCCTTTTTATCATGGCAGTATCCCTAAGCTCCATCTTTTTTACCCTGACCGGATTGATCGTTTCTATCTTTCTATCATCCGTTAATCAATATTTACTTGCAGGGGCGCTTGTCATTACGCTGTTATATGTCCCGCTTGTAGACTTTTTCCCACCTTTATCTCACCCTCTTTGGCATGCTTTTCCTGCACGTGCGGCGGTAAATGGCCTATATCCGGCTGCATCGGAGATACCTGCTGTGGTGTCACTTGCTGTAATGCTTTTATGGGGCACTGCCGCTTATGCTGTAGCATGTATTTGTTCGAAGCGGCTGGTAGGAGGGATTCGATGAATACAATATTTCAATTGTTAAAAATGGACCGCAAGCACATCACCCGCGACCCGCTTCTGCTTTTGACTCTTGCTGCTCCGCTTCTGATGCTCGCACTGGTGAAGTGGGCACTGCCGCTTCTCCCGTTTTCTCTTGTAACAAAACATCCGCTTATTTTAGGAGCACTGCTTTTAATGACGCCACTGATGATTGGGCTGCTCGCCGGATTTCTCATGCTGGAGGAAAAAGGGCAGCACCTCCTGAGATATTATGCTGTTTCGCCGCTGCGCTATCATGGCTACCTCTTCTTTCGATTATTACTGCCTGTTACAGTTTCCGTCTTCTTTTCAGTTGTAATCATCATTTTGTATGACACACAGGGATATCCCCTCTTATCGCTGGTGCCGGCGGTTGCAGCCGCCTCCCTGCAGGCCCCGGTAGTGATGCTTGCGTCAGGAAGTCTCGCCGCAAATAAGGTGGAAGGGCTCGCGTTATCAAAGCTTCTCAATATTATTCTGCTGCTCAGCGCTGCACTCCCCCTTTTCAGCGGGTGGTGGACATATGCAGCCTACTTTTTTCCCGCTGCCTGGTTCATGACTGCCTTTCAAACGCAGTATTTTATTGTACAGTGTTTTCTTTTCAGCGGATGTTTACTTGTCAGTTTAGGTTGGGCAGTTTATTTTTGGAAAAGACTCCTGCGTCTTCAGGAATAAATAATTTTGAAAAAATGTTTGACTCTAACGTTACGTGATACATTAAAGTAATGAGTGAAGGGAGGGTAGCGAGATGGCCATGAAAGTAAAGGAAGTCGCCGACATGACGGGTGTTAGTGTACGCACACTGCATCATTATGATGACATTCGATTATTGTCTCCGCAGGAAACGACGGCAGCCGGCTACCGTCTTTATTCCGACGCAGATCTTGAGAAGCTTCAGCAAATATTATTTTATAAAGAGCTTGGCTTTCCCTTGAAGAAAATAAAAGAAATCATCGAGCGCCCTTCCTTCGACAGGCTTGAAGCACTGGAGCTGCAGCGCCGTATGCTTTTGGAAAAACAACGTCGTTTGAACCGCATGATTGCGTCCATTGAAAAGACATTGCAGCATGAGAAAGGAGAAATCCACATGACGAACAAGGAGAAATTTGAGGGATTTGATTTCAGCCATAACCCGTACGAACAGGAAGCCCGTGAACGCTGGGGAGACAAAGCTGTTGATGAGTCCAATACCAAAATAAACCGTATGTCAGCTGAAGAACAGAAGGCATTTGCCGACGAGATGAATAATGTATACAGAGAGCTTGCAAAAGTTCGACACCTGGCTCCCGAATCAGAGGAAGCGCAGGCCAGCATTAAAAAATGGTATGTTCTCTTAAATAAAATGGGCAGTTATTCGGTTGATGCCTTTAAGGGGCTCGGGCAACTGTATGTCGATGACAAGCGGTTTACGGCTAATATTGATCAGTTCGGAGAAGGCCTTGCTGCATTTATGCGGGATGCTATGGCCATTTATGCCGACCGCCATACTTCCTGACACTCCGCTTTACGCATCATCCCCCCTCGCTTCCCTGAAGCAAGGGGGGATATTTAGTCTTCGTCCTCTAAAATGCAGCGCAGCTTTTCCAATTTATTATCCCAGAATTGTTCGAAGTAGGAGAGCCAGTCCTTCAGCTCCTGCAGTCCTTCAGGCTGAAGACGGTAGTGGGTTTCACGCCCAAATTTTTCAGACTCCACCAGCTCCGCCTCCGCCAGAATGCGGAGATGCTTGGAAACGGCTGTGCGGCTCATCGAAAAATGTCCCGTAATCTTAGCGACCGGCATGTTCTTCTCTGTCAGAAGCTGCAGTATTTTACGGCGGCTTGGATCTGCGACTGCCTGAAACACATCGTGCTTTTGTGCTTCAGCCATTACACTTCCACTACTTCTCGAAGTCTTTCATAAACGATCGCATCCCAGCCATTGTTCATAGTATCGCGGATCTCTTCATTTGTTTTCCCCGGTCCCGGGCCAGGAAGTACCTCCTCCGCTTCGCCCCAGCCTGAATGGATGAGAGTAAATTCGGTTTCTTCGCCAAGGTCCTTCAGCTCAATAACTATTTTCCAGCCGGCCTGTCCCCACGAAAAAATAAGACGGTTAGGGGGATCGAGTTCCAATACCCTGCAGGGCGTCGGTCCAAACGGAGACTGAATTGTAAATTCTCCTCCCTCCTCCTGCTTAAAATCATTCGGCATAAACCACGCTTCCATCCCTTCCGCAGTGGCTACCTTATCCCATACCTTTTGAATATCTGCTTTAAAAACTGTCTGCTTGCGGATTTCGGGTGTTGTTGGCACTTGTATGATTCCTCCTCACCTAATATATGAAACCATTTGGTTATATGTCAAGTGAGCTTTTGAAAATCGGTGCTGCTCTTCTCGTGATGTATATTTACTTTTTCGCTTGGTAAAGCTGATAAAAGCCATTTTCTACTAATTTATTATTTCAACCATGGGGGGAAGCCAGTGATAGAAATAACAGATATAGCAATTAAATTAGTCACAGGATTTGTGGCATTATTTATCCTCATCAAATGGCTTGGAGCAAAAATCATTGACCAAATCACCCCTTTTACATTTATAGCCGCGATTGTTCTAAGCGAACTGCTTGGAAACGCGGTATACGACAAAAATGTCGGACTCCTCCCCATTTTGTTCTCCATTATGGTGTGGGGGTCATTGCTTTTTATTGTAGAGTTTAGTGGATGGAAGAATTTTTCTCTTCGTTCAGCATTTGAAGGTAAACCATCGATGGTCATTCGAGAGGGGAAGTTAGATATTAATGCTCTCAAAAAGAGCAGGATGAATATCACACAGCTGCAAAGTCTTCTACGCCAGAGTGAAGTGTTTTCCATCCGCGAGGTGGCTTATGCATATATTGAGCCTAATGGATCGATTAGTATTTTAAAAAAATCCCAGTACCAAAAAACGACCCAGGAGGATTTTCAAATGCCGCCACAGCCGGTGTATGTACCAATAACAATTATCCGGGACGGGGAGTTGAGACGAGAAGATCTTGCAGAAATAGAAAAGAATGAACAATGGCTTCATTCAGAGCTGCGTGCGAATGGATTGCATAAAATTGACGACGTGCTGCTTGCGGAATGGGTTGCCGATGATGGTCTTTTTGTAATTCCATATCACTAATAGAAAGGAAAAGTTAAATGGTTGAAACCTTAAAGGATTCTGCGCTCGTACTTGGCAGAATCGTGACGATTTTGCCGCTGTTGTTGGCAGTAACCATATTTATGGGAAAACGTGCGATCGGAGAGCTGCCTATTTTTGATTTTTTAATCATCCTTACTCTCGGGGCAGTGGTTGGAGCAGATATTGCTGACCCTCAAATCAAGCATATTCCGACAGTTATTGCAATTGTGCTTATAGCACTCCTTCAAAAAGCAGTCGCCCGCTTTAAAATTTCGAGCCGGAAAGCAGGCCGATTAATTACCTTTGAGCCAACTATCGTGGTTCAGGATGGCATCATGCTCGATCAGAGCCTGAAAAAGATTGATTATTCCATTGATAATCTACTGCAGATGCTGCGCGAGAAAGACGTGTTTGACCTGCGGGAGGTGGAAACCGCCGTCATCGAAGCGAATGGGGCGTTAAGTGTATTATTGAAGCCAACTCATCGTCCAGTAACGGCAGAGGATTTGGAAGTCCATTCTGCCGGCTCTCTTATTGCACTGCCAGTGGTAATGGATGGAGAAATTCAACACAGTGTCCTGACAGATTTTAAATTGGATGAATCTTGGCTCATGCAGAAGCTGAACGAAAAAGGAATTACAGATATCACTGAAGTTTTTTATGCCTCCATCAACCGGCGCTATGAGCTTCATATATCTCCGAAAAATAATCAGGCTATGCATATACCTCTTCTACGCCACTAAACAGGATTTTTGAAAGGCAGGGAATGACCATATGGAACAGTTGATGAAGGATGGTTTGATTGTTTTAGGTAGAGTCGTTACGATCCTGCCGCTGCTGTTATTTGTAGGTATTTTTATGGGTAAGCGTGCAATTGGCGAGCTTCCTATCTTTGATTTTTTAGTAATTCTCACACTTGGCTCAGTGGTAGGAGCCGATATTGCGAATCCAGAAATCGAACACCTCCCCACTGCGATAGCTATTATTCTGATTGCTCTCCTTCAAAAAACGGCAGCACGCCTGAAAACAGCTAACCGTAAAATTGGAAGAATAATCACCTTTGAACCAACGATTGTGGTACAAAAAGGCCAGCTGCTTAACCAAAATCTCAAAGCAATTAACTACTCTATCGATAATATTCTGCAGATGCTTCGTGAAAAAGGTGTCTTTGACCTTAAAGATGTGGAAACAGCGGTTGTGGAATCAAACGGCTCCTTAAGTGTGCTGAAAAAGCCTCAGAAATTGGAAGTGACAGCGGAAGATCTCGGCATAAATGTTTCAGATTCAGGCTTAGCTGTCCCCGTTATTATGGAAGGACATACATATAGTAAAGTACTGCACGAGCATGGCGTCGATGAAGCATGGCTGCATGAACAATTGAACGCTCTCGGAATAAAGAGCACTCAGGAGATATTTTTCGCGTCGATAAACCGAGCATTGGATCTCCACGTGTCATTGAAACAGGAGGGAAGCACGAAAGTACCTTTGCTTAAGCATTAGCAATGCTGACCACTTGCCTCTCATTCTTAAACTTTACATTAATATTCTTTAAACAATTGAATCAATGTAAAACACAATCATTCGATTGTAGCGTAAGGCGACGACTCCTACAGGACGCTGCTGTGAAAATTTCATGAAAATTATTCTCAAAATAAATTTAAAAAAATAGGTTTTAAAAATAAAGAAGCGGGTATTACATAAGTATAATTGAAAGCGTTGTCATTTGAGGAGGCTCAACCATTTAGGTTTCCTTATCGTAACACCTTCTGGTTGTACGATTCGAAGGAGTTGAAGAAGGGTTCGATTACGAAACAATTAAATAGTGGGCTGAGGATGTATAACAACTATTTCGCTTTACACGTCTGGTGTGTAAGTGAAGTTTCTGAGGAAACAGGCCTGCCGCGAAGCGACCAGCCTTCCATAGCGAAGGAAACAAATGATGTTAAGCAGAAACGGTACGGCGATGGTTGGGTCCCCTCAGGTGGTAACGCCCCCCTTCAGTGATATCACTGAAGGCTTTTTGTCTTACTTATCCATTCCGTTCTTCCAGCTTCTTTGAAATATTATAACGAAATCCAGAATCTTTTTACGATATTACCATCGTTTTCTACAAAGTCTTCATCGGCTGTCCCGCCGTTTTTTCGTATTGTTCTTTCTGATGCAGTATTCCAATCATCGCAGACAACCAGCGCCTTCGTGATGCCGGCTTTTTTTGCCTCTTTAAGGGATAATTCCAGCAGTACACCGCCGTAGCCTTTCCGCCTTTCCGATGGGCGGATGCCATAACCTATGTGGCCGCCGCTCTGAAAAAGCATCTTCGTCAGCGTATGTCTGATGTTTACAACTCCAATCAGCTTCTGTTCCGCATGAAACAACCAAAATGTGGAATGAGGCACCCACCCGTCAGGAAGCTCTCTGCCGGCTGCATGGGCATGAAGATATGAAGCATCCATGAAAAGTCTGCTGGATCTTCAGCTATTACCCATGGAATCATCGGTTCCCCACTTTCAATCCATTCATTATAAAACTCCATATACTCCTTTTGGTAATAAACAGTAGGTTTAATAAGCCGGACTTGGTCCATAATTACATTCTCCTTTCTGCACTAGATGTTATTTAACGCTGAAAAATGAAAAGAAAAACCAGCCTATCAGCTAGGCTGGCTTCTTTACTTTGTTATCCAGTGTGTCTTTTCCTTTTTTTGCTGTTGTTTTTTTTCTCTTTTTCTCTTTTCTAAAGCATCTATAATTAACGGCTTCTTTTTCAAATTCTACCATTCGCCGGTGTACCGTATTTTTATCAGGAATTAACACATGAAGCACCTCTTTCTTAAAGAGATAACTCTCCTATATTGGCAAGACTTGAACGCATCTCTTTCTCGGAAGCATCGGAAATCGCACCCTCTTTCAGCCTTATCAGCGGCTGCAGCACTCCTTTCAACGCAGATGAGGAAACCACAACCTCCCCGATTACATCAAGCGATGCAATTTTTTCTTTTACCACTTCTGGATTTACCTTCTCATTCAGCTTGAGCTGCCCTTCCACAATCAGAGCCAATGGCTGTTCGTAAGCTGAAAACTGTTCATTCGTCCAATCTTCTTCCCCATCAATAAAATGGTAGTGATGTTCAAATGGCAGCACTTCCGCTTCAAGGGACGGACAGCATTCATAAACGAGATCTTCGAGATGCTCCGGACAGACGATGAGCGAGCTGGATTCGAGCGCAGTCACCGCATTGACAAATGCTTCCCGGGACACATCCTTTTCTAGAAAAATCGGTTTCTTCGTGTAGAGCTTTGCCTGCTTAAACCGCTTCAGGGAACGCGAAGAGAGCTTAAGAGTGGTCGTCACATGTTGAAATCCTGCAGGAGTGACGTCCATTTTTCCATTTAAAACAGAAAGCTTCTGGTGAAAATCAGGCATCTGGTTTTCATTCAGCACCACCTTGCCATTAATCGTAACTCCTTCGACTTTCTCCTTGAAAAGCTCCATATCAAGAGACGGATGAAGCAGCAGGACGCCATTCACCATAAGCCTCTCCGGCTCGTCGATTGATTGAAGCACCGCAGTCGTTAATTGAAATTTCCCGTTTTTCATACGTGGAGGCATGTGGCTATAAGTTTCCACAGAGCCGGATACACTTTCCGCTACCTGCTGGATAACCCCGCCAAGGTGTCCTGGGGCAAAAATCATTCCATGAACCCTCAGATTTGCAATTTTTTCGCGTATTTCTTCTGCTTCTACGTCTTTTGCGATCGTTAGAATACCATTCACAACCAGATTGATAGGGGATGTAATCGACTGAAAATACTCATGATCCATTGTTAAATTTCCATTATGGAACGAATAGTCGTCCTTTATCTCCAGCGTTTCCCCTACATTGCCGATATTCAATTTTGTCAATAGATGCGCATTTTCTCGTCTGTATATGATTAATCCCACATTTTCAATACGGGCAATATGAGCGATACTTTTTTCGGTAGCACTCGTTAAATTCAGCATTCCTACATTGCCGATGGTTTGATTTTTCATCGTTCATCCCTCCCGTTCTAATTTTTTCCGTAATTTTTTGACTGCAGTATGCAGCTTGTAGCGTACGGTTGCCGCAGGCATTTCAAGCTGACTGCCGATTTCCTGGCTGGATAGCCCGAGCCAATAGCGTTTAAAGAGGATATCACTCAACTCCTCCGGCAGGGAGGATAACAGCTCCACCATCTCGAGATGGTTTCCAGCGGTGGCAGCTGGAAGTGTTTCATCCAAATGGTCCTCCCAGGCAGTTGTTCGTTTCTCTTTACGTCGCTCATCAATCATTTGATTTTTCATAACGCGGAAAAACCAGGCCTTTTGCTTATAGTGTGGTAATTCTCCAAGGTTTTCCTCAGCCATTGCTTTCACTGCTGCTTCCTGCACCAAATCATCTGCTTCCTGCTCGTGGCGGGCAATCGACCTTGCAAAGCGGAAGAGGTCAGGCTTTAATTGTTCAAAGATTTGCTTAAATTCCACCCCTCTCCCCCCTTTTCATCTAGATAACGTTTTGAAAGTGCCAACTGTTTGAAAAAAATAAATTTATTTTTGTACTTTATAAAAGCACCATCTTCAATATATCTTCCCACCCAAAAAATGATGCATGTAATTTTTTATAAAAGTAAAAAAGCGTCACTGTATTCCTACAGAAACGCTTGATACGATAAATACACAAAATCGGGAGAAGTTTTTATTTTTTCTAGCATGAAAGGTATATCTTCGGAGGTAATGAGACTCGTCTCAAAATAAAATCGGTCCGGCACTCCGGAAGCTGTCAGCTCCTCGACAAGCTCAAGACAGCGGCTCCCCATCTGCAGGTCCGGCTCTCTTTGTGCATCGCGCTGCAGAAGCACTTCATTATCTGCCCAGAGAACCACATAAATGATCTCTACATTTTCAACAGCGTCTACGACGAAGCTCGAAAAACGCTTCACTTCTTGAGGAAACGCTACATAATCAATGACTACCTCATAATCTGCCTGAAGGAATTGGACCGCCAGCCCCGCAATGTTCTGCCATGTCAAAGCGAGCTGCTCACTGCTTTCCCACGGCGGCAGATACCCGCTTTCCACCATATGATTGACGACATCTCCTTCTATGTAAGCGCTTTGCGGCAGGGATTCTGCCAGCATTTTTGCAGTAGTTGATTTTCCGGCTCCAGCCGGTCCTGAAATTATATAAATTCTTTTCACGTGTCGTCACCTGTTCCTCGTATTGTTACGATATCTCACTTGATACTCTTTCTTCATTCATTAGACGGTCTCCTTTTTCTCACCGTAAGAAAATTCATATCCACTATAGCTGAATTGATAAGTAAAGCCAAGTTTTCGCGCTAACGCAGCAGAGGCCTCATTGGATGCCATGCAGTCCCAGTACGGAATCAGTCCTTCTTGAATACAATCCTTGACGTAATGCAGTCCCACTCTGGCAGCAAGTCCTTTTTTCTGATGGGCTTCGGAGGTCTCAATTGCAATACATTGCTTCCTATCTGCGGCATAATTAGTATAACAGAGGCTTACTATCTCATCTCCATCCACTGCACAGTATCCCCTGCCTTTTTCAAAAAATGCTTCTGCGGAAAGCCATGATTCCTTTATTTTTCGGTGGATATACGAAATATTGATATAGGATTTACTTTCATAAAGAGCTTCTGTTATCCTTTTTATTTTATATTTTTCATGCAGAGGCGGCAGTTCCGGGAAATGAGAGCTCTCCTCAAAGGTGTAGACATGCTGCTCCCATTGCTGCAGGGAACGATCTGGAAACAAAGTCGGAAACATCTTATTCCAGCCAGGATGAGTACCGATCATTTCGAATTCTTCAAGCTCCATTGCGAGCATTTCCTGCCTAATAATAGTATCGATGAATGATGACAGTTCGTGATAAAAGATTTCGGATTGAGCATCCCCTATAAAAAAGAAGCCGTCATTGTTCCCCTGCCAGACCATTCCAGACTGCGGGGAAAGAAGATTATCAACGAAAATTCTCCCCGTGTTGTTTTCTTTTACGATAGCTTCCACTTCTGTATGACGATTATGCTCGAGAAGCGGAACGCATCGATGAAATTTATTCCTTGGTAATTCGCGGATCGCAGGCATAACTTATTCCACTCCTACGTATTTTCTTTGAGTTTACATTGTTAAAACAACATATATCAGAGCAAACATGATAATAGCATAACCAATCAATATTCCAAATACCTCAGCTAGTAGATAAACTTCCCAAGTATCGCCGTTTGACTCTTTGGAAGAGGTCAAGTGATCTACTTTTCATAGTAGGATAATACAGGAGAAAGTAAAAATGAAAACCAGTACTCGCAATCATGCCACCCCCATATAATACCTGTTTTTACATGTACGCCTCCATCCGTTTGTCTGTTTCAATGCATGGAGAAATTTTCAATCTTTCTTCTACCATCTCTGGAATTTTAAATTCAACAAACTTAGAACAATTATCCTTTATATGCAATATTTATGATTAATTTTCTCATTATTTAGAAAAGTTAAGCAGAAATATTGACCATACACTTGATTTTTTCACTTGTACGTGATGTAAAATGGCACTACACGAAATATTTTGTCAATTAATTTTGAAAAGAAAGGGAGAATGTGCTGTGCTCGATCCAATGTTTGAGAGATTAGAAGAGTTGTATCCGGATTTAGTTGAGTTTCGAAGAGATCTCCATATGTATCCCGAGCTGTCTCATAAGGAGGAGAAAACTCCGGGAAAAATTGCGAATTTTCTATCAGATCTTGGGCTGGACGTGAGAACTGGTGTCGGCGGTAAGGGTGTCGTCGGCATTTTACGAGGGGACAAGCCGGGGAAAACAGTGGCGCTGAGGGCAGATTTTGATGCACTTCCTATCCAGGATGAAAAAGATGTTGAATACAAATCACGTATCCCCGGGATTATGCATGCCTGCGGTCACGATATCCATACTGCCAGCCTGCTCGGCACGGCAAAAGTATTAAGTGAACATCGCGATAAACTGGAAGGCACTGTCGTATTCTTGCATCAATTCGCAGAAGAAGTCATCCCTGGCGGTGCCAAATTTATGATCGAGGATGGCTGCCTGGACGGAGTCGATGTCGTTTACGGTGCTCACGTTTCTTCTAAGCATCCTCTTGGAAAAATTGGGCTTAAAGAAGGATTGGCCATGGCAAACGGGGACACGTTCGAAATTGAGATTGCCGGAAAAGGCGGACATGCTGCCACTCCGCATTTTACAGTCGACCCGTTAGTGACCGGCAGTCAAGTGCTGCTCAACCTCCAGCAGATAGTCAGCCGCCAGATTGACCCGGTCAAGCCTGCCGTGGTGACTATTGCTTCCTTTAAGGGCGGAGAAGGCTACAACGTCATTCCTGACTCAGCGAAAATCACCGGTACGGTTCGCACCTTTGATAAGGATATTCAGGACTGGATTGAAAAATCAATCGAATCAATTGCATCCTCCACCTGCCATGGTCTGGGGGCAGAAGCAGAATACACCTACACGAGAGGATATCCAGCCGTCTGCAACCACCCCGGCGAAACCAGACGGATAGAAAATGTAGCGACGGCGCTGTACGGAAAGGACATGATAGAACACATAGACGCACAGATGGGTATGGAGGATTTTGCTTATTATCTAAAGGAAGTGCCGGGCTGTTTTTTCTGGGTTGGTGGAGCTCTGGAGGAAAAGGATGTGTACCCTCACCATCATCCGAAGTTTAATGTAGACGAAAAAGCCATGCTCTACATCGGCAGGCTCTTTATTGCATCAGTATTCAACTATTTGTCAGGAGTTGAAGAAAGCTTCGCGGCAACACAGGAAAAGGTATAACGAACAAATCTAAAGGGAGGCACCATGTATGCAGGAAGTGATGAGCACCGCAAACAGCAGCCCCTTATGGATTCTGGCTTTTTTAGTTGTCAGTATAGTTATCTTTCAAGCGGTCATTTTTTTGAATATTGCATCTAAGACAGCTCCAAATATTGGAATGAGCAAGCACGAGGTCAACAGTTCTATTAAAACTGGATTTATCAGCTCGTTAGGACCGTCCTTCGCAATTGCGATTATTGTTGTGTCTCTTTTGACATTAATCGGCTCGCCGATCACCTTGATGCGGATTGGCATCATTGGCTCCGCTGCCACTGAATCAGGAGCAGCCGGCATCGGCGCTGATGTTTTTGGCGCAGATTTAGGCGGAGAGAACTTTTCTAACCTGGCTTTTACAAATGTCGTGTGGACCATGTGTCTCGGTGGAACAGGCTGGCTGATCTTTACCGCCCTGTTCACGAAATCACTTGGAAACATTCAAAAAAAGGTAGTAAAGAAAAATGCCAAAGCTATGGGGATCGTGTCAACAGCCGCCATGCTCGGCGTTTTTGGCTACCTGGCAAGCGCTGAAATGTCTGCCGGGACAAGTCAGTCGGCTGCTGCAATTATTTCAGGTGTATCAATGGCCGTGATGATGTGGCTCGCCAGCAGTAAAAAGGTAAATTGGCTGAAGGAATGGGCACTCGGCATTGCTCTTGTGATCGGAATGACAGGCGGATACCTTACTTCCATTTTCTAACCCTCAAGGAGTGAATCAGCTTATGGCTATGAACGAAAAGAACGTTTCTGTAAAAGAAATGGGATCGGTCAGCTCAGAAAGCATGGATTCTTTTCACAGCCAGGCCCATTTTTGGGGACGCGCGACGCTGTGGCTATTAATCATTGCCTGCCTCCTGCCTCCCCTCTATCTTTCTTTTATTTTAAACCATCATCCAGGCTGGGACGCGATTGCAGCAGGAGTCGTCGGCTATGCGGCCTTTATCGGAATTATGTGGGTGCTGGAGCCGATTACGTATTACCCCACCCTTGGCACCGCCGGCACATACATGGCATTTTTAACCGGAAACATTGCTAACATGTGTCTTCCCTGCTCGGCCGCGGCCCAGAATGCCATCGGCGCAGAGGCAGGCTCAAAAAAAGCGGAAATCTCCGGGGCTCTCGCCATCGCTGTGGCGTCGCTCGTCAATATCGTAGTAATTATTTCTGTGATTATCAGCGGCTCTTATATCATCTCTGTCCTGCCAGCGCCAATCGAGGGAGCCTTCGAATTTGTCCTTCCAGCTATATTCGGCGGGGTGCTCGGCCAGTTTGCCTACAAAACTCCGCTGTATGGAATAATTGCTCTTGGAGTAGGACTGGCAGTGTTGTTTTCACCAATTTTCAGTTTAATCAAAATCGTTATTTGTGTCATTTTAACCATCACGATTGTGCTCTTTCTGGAGAACAGAAATGATGGTGATAAAAATGGATAGTATGGAAATCTGATGAAACAGGAGATGCGGGGGTGGATGCCGTTTCCTCGCTTCCGAGTCCTTTTCCTCCGGAAACGGCTGATTTCCCCGGCTATCTTTGGTTTTCCACCATACTGGGTATTTTTCCACTCGCCCGGGTGCGGTTTCCACGTTTCCGGTGAGCGTTTCCTCTCTTCCAGCTTCGCTTTCCTCCTCAATTGCCGGCTTTCACGCGGGTGGATCTCTTTTCCACGTTTCCGAGTTCTTTTCCTCCGGAAACGGTTGATTTCCCCGGCCATCTTAGGTTTTCCACCATACTGGGAATTTTTCCACTCGCCTGGGTGCGGTTTCCGCGTTTCCGGTGAGCGTTTCCTCTCTTCCAGCTTCGCTTTCCACCTCAACTGCCCGCTTTCACGCGGGTGGATCTCTTTTCCACGTTTCCGAGTCCTTTTCCACCGGAAATCGATGTTTTCCCCCCGCCGCGCCTATAGCAGACAATCATTAATTTTTTCTAGAAAGCTACTAAAAATGTGAAACTAAAGTTTTATGAAGAAACAAATAAAAATAGGTAATTTATTTAGTTTTTTTGGTTATTGTTTAATTTAAAGAATTGAAGTGAAGGAGTAGGATAACTCTTCAAATTAGGAAAGGCAGTAATAGACATAATAATAGGGAGATATTCTATGTCAATTTCAGCTATTATTCTTTTATTATTTATTGGGTATGTGATTTTCACTCTGGATAAGATAAAAGAAAAAATACCTGTTCCTCCTCTTTTGGTACTTATAGGTATTGGGCTTTATTTTGTGCCGTATTTTTCTGTTATAGAAGTAACAGAGACCATGATATATCATGTTTTTTTACCTGTACTGCTTTTTACATCAGCGTATCATTTTTCGCCTTCCTCTCTGAAAAAGAATGCCGGCATCATTGGTTTTTTGGCCAGCATTGGTCTTATGCTGACTGTCATTATCTTAGGAGTACTCATTTATGCTCTGGGGAGTATGTTTCTTCCATTATCATTTATTGGAGCCTTATTAATAGCTTCCATTCTTACTCCTACAGATCCTGTCTCCGTTGTTTCCATATTACAGAAATCTTCCAAGGACCAAATGCTGGCTGAAGTTGTGGAAGGAGAGTCGCTTATAAATGACGGAACGAGCATTGTCATATTCTCTGTGATTTTAGGGATATACCTTAATGATACTTCTTTTTCTGTTGGAGGTTTTCTGGGGGAATTTTTCTATGTATCTTTAGGCGGAATTATTATTGGCGTACTTGTAGGCTGGATTTTCAGCAAGGCAGTCCATTTTACTCACCATCGTGAATATCAGGTCATGTTAAGCATTATTGTCGCTTATGGCATTTTCCACCTTGCCGAACATTTTGGTTTTTCAGGTGTATTAGCGACAGTTTTTGCCGGGATAGTTTTATCCTATGAATTTGGGAGATCCATAAAAGAGGATCACTTCAGGGAGTCGTTGGACGGCTTCTGGGATATTGTGGAGATTTCTATATTATCCTTGTTATTTTTACTCATCGGAATTGAGGCTGCCGGGCATTTGTCGTTTCATTACTGGGGCTTGGCTGTGCTTATATTTATGGCTTCAATAGTAGTTAGGTTTATCATCATCACCGGATCCATTAAGCTTTTCCCCGCCTGGCGCCATAGTATCAGCTGGAGAAAAGCTACTCTTATCAGCTGGTCAGGCCTGAAAGGTTCGATGTCTGTTTTTTTAATACTCAGTCTGTCCGCTCAGAATACTGCAAATGCTGACGTATTAATATCTCTTACCTTTGCAGCTGTTCTGCTCTCTTTAGTTATTCAAAGCATCGGAATCTACCCTTTATCAAAAAAATTACTCAAGTAAAGGAGTGTTTCGATTGGAAGAAACAGGTCAGTCTCTTGAACATAGAGCAGCCAGTATTATTGTTAAAAGATTTAAAGATTATTTTAGCAAAGGACCAGGCTCCGTATATGTTTCCATCAAGAAAGGCTTCTTCTCTATTCATATCCGGGAGTTTTTAACTCCCCTGGAAAATTTCTGGAATTTAAACTGCTTCGAAGTGGAAACAAAACTAAATGATTTAATAGCCAAGGAGGAAAAAAAGCCGGAAGGGACAAAAGCATATTGGCCAAGTGATCATATCATAGTTGTCTATCATTACGGGGTGCTCGGGGGACTCGAAAAAGAGTTTATTAAAGAAGGATATACCGCTGAAGTAAAGATAAAAAAACGAAAAATTGAAAAACAGCTTTATGATTTGAAGTACCTTGAATGGTTGCTTCAAAAGCAGGTGCATGAAGTATTTATAGACTGGATTTTTAATTTAGACTGCGGGTATAACGTTCTTCTCATAGAATGAAAATGTACCTCACCCTCCATCCTCCACTTCATTTATACCTGCTAATTGATTTATTATTCTTTGACATATGTGAAAAAGATGATAAGGCCGAGGTCCACTTCTGGTTTATAGGTTAACTCTAATGGTCTATCTATTACCGCTGGTTTTTACGATACGTGAATGAATGCTTTTGACTGGAAGAGTGATCTGTAGAATCGGTTACGATAGCGTGTTTTTCTTGATTTTTATCGGGCTTCTTTATATATCTGGCTGAATAATGTCTCAGACTGGAATCGTGAATAATACGGATAATCGGCCGCATGAGCAACTGAAAACTAGCTAATATAAAAAATACATTTCCTATGGTTTGAATGGGTGGGTCAAATAAATATAATATGCTCCCTGTTAAAAATAATATCCCCGTGGATAGATCATTAAGCATACTAACGATTTTGTATCTTTTTCTAAAAAAAATATAATATTTACCTAGCTTAATATCTAAAAAATCTTTGGCGTGCTTCATTTTTGCCATTTTATCAGCTCCTTTCCCTTATCTATACATAGATAATTACGTTACATTTAACCATGCGGAATGGCTCGCTGGAGCATGAATATAAGTCTTCATGCTCCTGAAGTTCATCATCTCCGAGTTTCCTGTGAAAGAATCCATACTCTTAATACCCTTCTAGAAAGTGATTAATCTGTTTTTTCTAAAATGAGAAGAAAGACTAGGTAATTTGAACAGTGAAGTGGAAATGGAATTAAGAAATGAGGAATAAAAGGTTCAGAGACCATAACTAAAAAGCAGCACAGTCCCATGTGCGGACCGTGCTGCTGCGTTATTATTATGATTTTACACTTGGTCTGGCTGCTTCCTCCTCTGCCACTCGTTTCACACGCTCCACGAAAGTCACGACTACCTTGCTGCTGGCCAGCACAATCAGTGGCTTTATATACCATTTGAGAGGCTTATTCGTTGCCGTATAGCGGAAATGAGTTTTATTTTCATTCATTTTAATTAACTCGTACGCTGCTGTGATCTCGAACATATTGGCAATCGTAAAACCGACCTTTAACACCTTATTGCCTGGTGCATCCATATACTCGAGCGTTTCCACTTCATATTCCTCTACACGCTTGCCTTCTTGATATTTTTGCCGGTATATACTGCCAATCCCGCCTTCCGTAACCTTCACCGGCTTATGCTCAATCACCTGAGGCATAATTTTCTGCATATTTTCTAAAGACCCGTCAAATAAACTCCACACCTCTTCCACCGGAGCGTGAATCTCAATTTCTTTCGTCCACTGCTTCATTTTCTGAGCACCCCTTTCTTATGCTGTATGCCCACTAGATCTCTTCTGTTATTAATATCATTCGGCATCCAATTAAAAAAATCCTTCCCACATTTCTTCTGCACTCATTTGTTAATACAACAGCAGCTACCTGCTTAGATTAGAAAGCAGGCGGTCGTAGTTAATCTCTGCCACCAATTCACCTGTAACAAGACGATTACGGATCCGCGCGAGCAGCTGTTGTTCTTTTTCCCCTAACGTCGCCACATCCCATTTTTTGTGGAAAACAGCGTAGAGATCATAATCTCTAAGCCTTAAGAAAAGCGGGATTTTTTTGATGAAATCAGGATCGAGCGGAAGTATTGTTTTGTAACCTTTTAGAAAATGGTAGAGCAGTTCTTCTCCGAAGCGGGACCGCTCCTCCAGGCTGCTGCCTGAGTGCTTTATCCAGACAGAATAATATATTGGAATCGCAATATCGCTTACGTAATAGAAATACACACTGTCATCAAAGTCAAAAACATGAATCTCTCCGTCATGATAGAAAAAGTTCCCGGGGTGGATGTCGGCGTGAATCAGGCCGAAGGTTTCCTTTGTTTTTGGCATGGCATTGATACTGTTTACAATTTGTTTACCTCCGGAAATAATTTCTTTGTCTTTCTGTTGATCTAAGTAATATGGCAGATTATGCAGATCCTCTGCCAGCCAGTCTTCCCTCCTGGATGCCCCCGGCTGATAGTCCATTGATACAGAGTGCATACTTGCTGTTATTTTACCCCATTTTTCAAACAGTTCCGGTCCAAAAAGCTCATCAGAAATCTTCACCCTTTGGCCGGGCGCTTTTTCAAACAAACAGACGAAGAATGACGTATCACCTGCAGGGATTACCTCGACAAGCTCCCCATTCCGAGAAGGATGAACAAGGGAGACGTTGATATCATGGGAGTGAAGAAAGTTAACCCAATCGATCTCTGCTTCGATTGCTGCTTTGCTACGATGCGAGGAGTGGGTCAGTCTTAAAATATAGGGAGTGTCATTTATGTGCACTTCAAATACGTAATTCTCAAAATCCCCAAGTTTTTCAGACTTCGAAACTGCTGCTCCATATCTGCCGGCTGCTTCTATTAATAATTCATCTGTAAAAAGTTCTTCAATCCATTGCTCCATCCAAGTCACCTCATCTATACTTTTGTCATTAAATGTTTGTCTGGAAAATCAATAAAAGGATTGCGATTGCCCTGAATTTCAAAAATTGCCTGGTTACGGTGTTTTTCGTAAAGGTCCGGGGGAAATTCTTTATGCCATTTTTGTAACAGTTCCACATCTATGGCTTCTGAATAAGAGGCGTCTATCTCTTCCGGATACCTTAGTAAAAAATATAGCATGGCTCTTGCAGCAGGTCCTTTTCCGTGCTCCGGCTCAAACAGCTCCTTCTCAGCTTTTCCGCATGCTTTTTCAACTCGATTTGGATCGATACTTCCGGGAGTGTAGTCCTCAAAATCATAGTAAGGGTAATTGCTTCGGATGGAATTGCAGACAGGCTCGCATGTGAATAAGTGATGAATGTCGCCCCTCATAGGCTCCTTTTCACCAAACCACGATTGCGGGACAGCATGTTCACAGTTAAATTTCAACTCAGCGGCAATGGCTGGGGCCTGCTCGTCATCGGATTCGTTTTCCATTGCTGTTCTACGTCTTGCAGCGATGTCTGCATCTTCTTTTATGACTTCTTCCGCGTTGCGTTTCTCTCCCGAATACACGTTTGTTAAAGTGCCGTCCGGCCGCAGATCCACCCACGGATAAACATATTCTGCCGGATTATAGCGCACCTGTCTCGTGTGTGTCTCCTGCAGCAGTTGACTCAGCGATTGCTGCAGCTCTTCCATGCTGTCATGATTCATATCAATGCCGCGGTAATAACACTCAACTGCTTTCCTGTCTTTCATTTCATCATAATAAGCATTTTCATTTTCTCTGGCCGCAGTTACCGAACGATGAAGCTTTGAAAGAAGCACCTTAATTCGCTGCTTATCCTCAGGAACGGGCAGGTATTTCTCCTCCTGCTGGCGGGTTATGTTCACTTCTATTCACTCCCCTTCCATTGCTGATCCAGCTTATCGGAGTAAAATCTGATTGCCCTTTTATAATTTAATAACTGATGATCAGTGGTTGTATCAAGCAGACAGTTTAGAAGTTCTTTCATTGCCTCCTGGTGGTTCTGCAAATTATACAGGGTCATCGAATAAAACACGCGGATGGCATGGCGATCTGGAAATTGACGTAAACCCGTCTGCAATACTTCATACGCTTTGTCATATTCTCCGAGGGTTCGATAGGTGCTCCCCAGACCGACATATGCCTCTGAAAGATCCTTTTCAGTAAGCCCGAGAAGAATCGCTCGTTCATAGTGAGGCACCGCCTCAGCTTCTAAGCCTATCCTGTCAAAGCTGCAGGCACATTGATAGTGGAGATAAGCATTATCAGGTGATTGTTCGGCCAGTGCCACCATAAGTTTATTGGACTCCTCGTATTTTCCTTCCTTTAGAAGATCTAACGCCTTATCTAATTGGCTCATTTTCTTCATCCTTTCCGGAAGAAAAGCCGGCAAAAAGTTTCCCTCCATATGGTGAAAGCATTTGCTCGACAAGTGATACCACCATCTGCTTTTTTCCGTGACGGTAAAAGGCTTCGAACGATTGCACGAAAAAGTCAGTGAAATCTGGATCATATGCTTCTAATGCTCTAATGATCCCCTTGGATTTGCCAGCCCACCTCCGGTTTGTACGGAGGACAAATTCATGAAGCAGCTCGAACAGCGTATTGGCTATGCACAGCTCCTCGTCCCGTTTTTCAGCTCCCAGAAAATCATCCAGTGCATCCGTGATAAAATAACGCTTTATACGAATGGTTTCGTCTGACCATTCTGCAGGTCCTTCCACGAGCCGTTTTTGTGCTTTTTCTTTCACCGGCGCAGCCTTCTTCTCTCCTTTTAAAATGATACCCTCGGCAAGCATTCTTGCCTTCATTGGAACTCCCTCTCCACAATCCTTTTCAATAAAGGCTTGATAGGTGGTGAACGAATGAGCAAACAATTCAATCGGCCATCCAAATTCAAAAAAGGATTCACGATACGAGCTCTTCAGTGTTTCATCAAAAATGACAATATCCAAATCAGACGTTTTTGTCGTCTCCCCGCGCACTACGCTTCCAGCCAAAAGTGCCGCATCACATTCCGGAAAAAATTTATCTATGAACAAACGAGCTGTCTGTAGAGGTGGTGCAGTACGCTGCTTCAATTACGACTCTCCTTTTTTCCTGGATTTAATTAAAAGAAACGAAGGCTTTCGCAGTTCACTGCAAAGTTTAGGCTGTTTTTCTAACCCCTCTGCTGTCGGTTTTGGCTCCTGAACTTCTTCAATTAAAAAGCCTGAAGCAATCAGCGTGTTCATCAGACTGCTGATCGTACGGTGGTATTTTATGACGCCATCAATCACCCAGTGCTGCTCCCTTTTTCCTTCCTCCTGATAATTATCAAGTGCCCAGTAAAGTTTATTCCCCTTCTTATCTTTAATCCATTTTCCCATGCCTCTCCGGGCCGTGGCATAAGGATGCTCCATCGTAAAAATAAATATTCCGCCGTGCCTGAGTGCAGTATGGGTCTTTTCCACAATGGAGCTGTAATTCTTTATGTAGTGCATGGCCAGAGAACTGACTGCCATATCAAAGCCCGCGGCTGGTAATTGACAATCTTCCATTGATGACTGTTCGTAGATGATGTTCTCATGATGGTTTGTCATTCTCGCCTGGTTAATCATATTTGAAGATATATCAATTCCTCGTACACTTTTCGCTTTATTGGCTGCACAATAATACGCAAACGCTCCGGCACCGCAGCCGAGATCGAGGATATCTTTCCCCCCCGGATCTCCAAGTGCTGCACGTAATGCCGGCTGTTCAATGAAATCATTGTAGGAAGTTCCGCTTTCGCGCATTGTTTTATATTCTTGATAAAAAGTATCTTCATCATAAATGTTCTGCTTCATAATCTTCCTCTCCCGTTCCTATTTTCAGAATATTTCTTTCTTATCATTTTATCACTATTCCTAACAATTTCCATGAAGAGAAAAATTATTGACTAAGATAGTAATTCATCATACTATATCCATAGTAGATATATCTATAATTGATATAAAGGAGATAGAATTAGTGGGTAAAAAAGATACGTTTTCTACTGATACATTAACGGACTCTGCCTATTACATCCTGTTATCTCTGCTCGAACCAAGACATGGCTATGCCATCATGCAATATATCGTGGAATTGACCGATGACGAATTTACAATCGGCCCGGCCACAATGTATACGCTCATTAAGAAGTTTCTCAAGCATGACCTGATTCAGCTATATGATGAACAGGACCGGCGGAAGCTGTATGTCGTTACCGACTCCGGAAGAAAAGCTGTAACAGCTGATTTGGAAAGAAGACAGGCAATGGTTAATCACGGACATGAGGTTATTCAAATGGCAGAAGGGAAGGAAAAAAATGAAAATTAAGAAAAAAGATATATTTTTCGGTGGACTTGCCTTTAGTGAGCAAGATGATAAGATTAAACTCAGTAAAATGGCAGAAAAAGGATGGTTTCTTGATTCGTTTGCCCCGCTCAGATATTGCTTGAAAAAAACACATCTCAAAGGATCCTTATAATTCAATGACTCTTACAGACAAACTGTACCCACTATTTATTTTTACTGCAGCTGCTATCGGCCTGAGCCTCAGTCTTGTGGAGTTCTTACATAACAGCTCCGGCTTTCTGCTGACCCCATTCCTTATGGGAATGCTTTATTTTACTTTTTTGCAGCTTCCTGTCAAAAAAGTAAAAGCTGGTCTTCAACACAAGTCATTTGCAGGAGCAAGCCTTCTGCTCAACTTTGTTTGGACACCTCTTCTCGCATGGGTTCTCGCAATGATATTTCTATCCGGCCAACCCGGGCTCTGGCTAGGCTTTATCATGCTGCTGGTAACGCCGTGCACGGATTGGTACTTAATTTTCACCCGCCTCTCCAAAGGAAATACAGCTCTTTCCGCAAGTGTACTGCCGCTGAATTTACTGCTCCAGCTTCTTTTGCTGCCGGTGTATCTACTGCTATTCAGCGGGAAAGCTGCTTTTGTTGAACCAGCCTTCTTATTTGAGAGCATTCTATTAGTGCTGGCTGTACCTCTTATCCTGGCTGTTGTGACGCAGGCAGTACTAAAAAATGACAAAAGGAAATCTGTAATTAAAAAAACGGAAGGCCTTCCCCTTTTCTTACTTTGCATGGCTGTCGCGGCAATGTTTACAGCTAATGGCAGTGTTTTAATTAAAAATTTAGAAGTAATTATACTTTTGGTGCTGCCGCTGTTATGCTTCTTTGTGATAAATATAGCAGTCAGTCAGCTTACAGGACGTTTATTAGGGTTTGCTCCTCCGGAAAAAATCAGTTTAAGCTTTACAGTGATTGCTCGCAATTCTCCCATTGCTCTTGCTATAGCTGTTACAGCTTTTCCGGACCAGCCTTATACAGCCCTAGCATTAATCATCGGCGCAATGCTGGAGCTCCCAATGCTTGCCTTTCTCAGTCATATATTACGGCGTATCAAAAGACGTACACCATAAGAAAAAAGGTGCATGTTTTTAGAACATTTATTGAACAAGGTAGGATTTAAAAATATATTATTAAGCCATATACTATAATGAGACGATACATCGATGAGAGGACGTTCTGATTTTGATTGAGACCTTATTAATTAACTTTTTAATCCTGCTATTCCCTGTGTTAATGTTTTTACTTTTTTTTGAACACAAAGTTCAAATCCACAACAATAAGTTTCTAGTGATATTTCTTTCATCGATAACGATGCTTCTTTGCATGAGCTTTCCGATTCAATTGGATATTGGCTTCATATTTGACCTGCGATATGTACCATTTGTCCTTGCAGCTTTGTTCGGAGGCTACAAAACAGCACTTCCGTTATTTATCATGCTCAACGCCTATCGTTTCCTCATTGGAGGCGATGGAGCATTTTTGTCTCTCGCTTTTTCCACGATTATCTTTTTCATCGTGCCTTTGTTTCATGAAAAATTTGTAAAGCTTGAGTCAAGAAATAGAATATTTGCTGCTTCATTTGCGACCTTTTCAACGATGGTTTTTTATTTATTTACCCTGAGCTTTTTCTTTCCTGAATTAAATACGGAGTTTTGGATTATTACCATTAATGCCTTGTCTATTCAGGTGGCAGCTACCATTATTATCATGATCCTTATTGAACGGATTTTATTGAATATCAAGACAAGGGAATATTTTTTACATTCGGAACGGTTGAACGTCATCAGTGAGCTGTCCGCAAGTGTGTCCCATGAAATTAGAAATCCTCTCACTGTGACAAAAGGCTTTCTGCAGTTGCTGAATGAATCAAAAACCCTTTCCTGGGAAGAAAGAAGCTACATCGATTTTTCACTTCAGGAATTAAAACGGGCAGAAAATATCGTGAATGATTATCTGGCTCTTGCGAAGCCCCAATCAGAGAATATGGTCTATACCGACCTGAAGGAAGAAACCGAATACGTAAAAAATATAATGATGCCGTATGCCCATCTTCATAAAGTCGAAGTGTACCAGACCTTTACAAACACCTTAAAACGAATGTGCGACAAAAACCAGGTCCAGCAATGTCTGTTGAACTTATATAAAAATGCCATTGAAGCAATGCAGGAAAACGGTGGTGTTCTCACAGTCACCATTTATAATCAAAAGCAATCGATAATTATCAAGATAAAGGATACTGGGATTGGAATGACAAAAGAAGAACTGTCCCGGCTCGGCAGACCGTATTATTCAACAAAAGAGGAAGGCACCGGCATGGGGATGATTATGGTTTACAGCACTGTTAATAAAACTGGAGGAAGGGTAGACGTGGAAAGTGTCAAAGGAAAAGGGACGACCTTTACTATCATTCTTCCTGTATAGGACTTTCAGGGAAACTAATGTATATTGGCAGGCAATGCCAACAAAGAAGCGCCGCTGACTGCATTTGAATTAGTGAAAGTTCACTAGTTCTAATCAGATTAAATACAGGAAGAGACTGGGACAAAAGTATATTATTTATTGCAAAACCCAGACGATTCTACTGAATCAGTCTGGATTGTTTGTGACCTATAAGTTTTTGTAATTAGTTCCGTCAAAACACTTCGCTTTCCGAAGGTACGGACCGAGCCTTTCTGACAGGAAGAACGCTGCCTGTGGAGTCTCCGAGACTCATGCTGTTCCCTCGGAAGTCTTCGCACTTTGACTACGCATTAAACCTGTTTTCTCATTCAAAGAATTTAATATTCGTCTTTCATGAGACTATTTTTGATTAGTCCCAGTCTCTGGTTTTTTTAATGCTCTTTTTCAAATGTTTTACAATCAGTTTCTCCCATATCTGATGCTTCTCTGCCGTTATGGCTGATAACGTAAATGCTTTCTGCTGTACATTTATTGCCATTATCCCAGTACTTACAGTTGTTTACTTCACAAAGCACATCCTGAGCCAAGGGGCTTCACCTCCTCAGCCATATCTTGTACTTTTTTTCCCAAATCCATACAATCCTCAGACGGAGATTTGTGGAAATTTGATTTTTGTAGTAAGGCTGCGGTTATCCAGACCCTGGTTCCGCTATTTGCTCCAAACAACCGATTTTTATTGTTTTGGCGGACATGGGTTCTGTTATCTGCCGTATAGTTGGCCAAATCCCTCGCTATTCAGGCAAATAGCGTATCTCATGTCCGCCAGCCCTTCAAAAAGTTCCCTTTTTGAGCGAATAACGGATCTACTGTCCGCACACACTCTTTTTCGCAATCGTCAGCCCTGCCTAAGCTGTCTCCAGTATACAGGTGTCTCAACGATTATTCTTTTTATGTCCGTGATAAATTACCTGCATTAAATTAATACGGTGGCTTTTCGTGAGTGTGCCGCTGCTAAATAACGCATGCACATCTTTTTTCTTTAGTCCCGCCGCTATTATATTAATGCCATCGGCATACTGATCGATGGAGCGCTGCCATTCCTCAGTGCCCATAATCGACAGCCAGTCCGCCCATGATTCCTGATGAGCTTTTGTTTTACCAGTTTTTCGTTTTATTTCACGAGCTGCCCAAATTACGAACTGAATAATAACATTGATAAACCATGGATAATAGGGGAGCTTTCCTTCACCGTGAAAAAGCCATTTGGTCGGTTGCAGCAGCGGCTTCGCAGCTTTTTGAAACAACCGGCGGTTCATTTTCCATTTTTGCGGAATGGATGCACTTAATTTCACTATGTCCTTTGCCATAAATGGTTCATAGCTTCGGAAAAGCCTGCGGTTGCCATGCAGATTAGGAATGTTCATGTTCATTGAGCTCGGCCACAGCTCAAACCATTCCTCCGATGATTCCGGGCGTAGGCTTTTTACATACTCCAGATGAGCCTGACGTCGTTTCGTGATTTCAGATAGTATCTCTTTTGTAAATGCTTTGTTGGAGACAGGAGCTCCTGCTGAGTACGAACGCCGCTTTATTTGAGGTACAAAGGGAAATCGGGTGGAGCCCCTGATTTTCTTGATGCGTGCCCCCTTCAGCAGGGCATCTGAAAATAGACCTCCATACACCGCAGCGTAGCGGTTCAAGTTACACTTTTTGTGAAATCCGAACGTATGCACGTGGTGAAATTGCGAGCCGCTTCCTACAAGGTCCGCTGCACTCGGAAGTATATTCAAGTAATGCGTTTTATTCCGAGTTTCCACATGAAACTCCGCTCCGTAAGCGACAGCCGCTTTTTTAGCGATTTCTCCTTCACGGTTCATTCCATCAAGGAAGATATACGCATCCCTGCGAATTTTTCCCGGCAAAAGTGCTGATAGAACGCGTGAATCCTCTCCCCCGCTGATAAACTGAGCCACCGGGTCGAGCCCTTGAACCGTTGTATCCACGTAGTTCTGGAGACTGTGTCTGCTCTCTGCTGCTGTCTGCTCTAATGTATGGTCGGTGATAATTTCTTTTGGAAGCCAGTATTCTTCTGTCTGCAGCGGAGCTCCCTTTTCTTTAGAAGTATGTACTGACGCAGGGGCCAGCTGGCGCAGATTCGTATATGCCGTATAAGGATAGGTCACGATCCCGTGCAGAATAAAGTCAGCCTGAGAGGCAACATCAACATTGTTCTGTTCACCGGCGGCTCCGGCCAGCATATCCACATGAGTTGCCAGCAGCAGATCTTCTTTCTCACCGCAGGCATATACCGGGATAAAAGCCATTAGGTCAGTGACACAAGTTAGTTCAGACGTCTGTTTATTTAGAATAAAGACTACAAACGGACCGCTTACATCCTCGTCCCATTTCATTCGGCCATGAAGCCATCGCTCATGTACTGCCGTTGTTCCAGCCGTCTGATCTCCATCTTGAAGAAAGTCGTTTTCTTGAAAACAAAGAACTGGGCCGCCTAACACTACAGTGATATACTGTTCTGATTCGTGAGGCTGAAAGCCGTGATAAAGATTTTCACTTACCGCCAAAGTACCCCATTCACCATGAAATTCGCGGACCTCAGGCTTATCCTCCTGGTATATGGTTTGTATTTCCTTAATAAAAGACCCTGGCTCAGCAGGCTTCTTCTTATAAATAAAATCGCTCATTTGTTATACCACCATTATTTAGACTTGCACGGGAAATCGAAATTATTTACGTCCTTCCCGCTCCGCATCGAATTTTTTGCTGATATTTAATGTACATAAAATCAGTCCTGCATTGAGCAGGGAGCCTGAAATTCCAAATAGAGCTATTGCTGCGAGATCACTCGAGAACACATAATAACCAACAGCAAGCGCGCCAAGCCGAATTACCAGCATGACAATAGTGTACTTCAAGTGAAACGCCTGGGCTGACAATACTGGAAGGGCACGGACACTCGGCCTGTTCATGAATCCAAAAAACGACCATAATGCCATCCAGCGCGCATATTCCCCTGCGTCCTGCCAATCAGCACCAAATACAAAGCTGAACAACCAGGGCCCGAATAAAAAGACAAGACCGAATGGGACTGCAGCTACTACTGCGAGTCCATTTGTCGCCTTCTTAATCAAATATGTAAGATTTTCCCCTTTGTTGGCCGCTTCCGAAATTCGCGGATAAAATACGTCCCCAACAGACTTTCCTATCAGCTGAGTCGGCATGTTCAGCACTGTTCGGCCGATCGAATAAAAGCCTGCTGCCGCAGGTCCGAAAAATGTACTTAACATCAAAACCGGCAGATTCTGAGAGACTGCACTGATTAATGCCTCCGGCGCTCTATACTTTGGAAAGTCTCTATGTCTGTCCGCCAATTCCTTTAAGGATGCAGCTTCTTCCTCTTTCTTCACCGGTTTTCGTACACCGGCTCGTTTTGCCGATAATATCAGCATAAACGCATTTAATGCCTGCCCGAGAACCGTTAACACTATCAGGACGGCAGCCACCGGATGAAAGAAGCCCATTCCTACCTTACTTCCCTGTAGTATAATTGCATGCATCACTTTAACTCTGGCAGTTATGCTGAATTGCTGCGTTCTGATAAGCCACTGTTCAGCTACCTGTAAAAATCCTGCAAACAAAATTACCAACGGAATTAAATACAAATACACAGCGATGTCTTCAATACGAAAAAGCCGGGCAATCGACTCGTTGAAAAATAACAATATGAGCCCCACCATCACGGAAATAGCGGCTGCGATATATAAAGACAGTCGGATTAATCCGGTGGCATCGCTGTTTTTCCTCGGAAGCACAATCGCAATAGGATATGTTAAGGCGGCCACCGGTGAAATAATCATCACAGCCGCTGTGAAAACGCCCATCATTCCGAACGCTTCTGGTCCATACAGGCGGGTGATCACCGGTGACAGGGCCATCCCGATCGCCTGAGCTGCCGCGGTGCCTGAGGCCATGATGATGACATTACGCACAAATGGTCGTTTCTTTAGATTTTTAAAAGCACTTTTTAGTTTGTTTATCATCACTGAATTCCCCTTAGATCAGCGCAGGCAGCGCCTTTCCTTTTCAGATGCCGTGGTATTTTAGAATAAGCGTCAAAGAATCCCCACCATGGATAAAGATGAGGATGTTTCTGTGCGCTGCACTGTTTATTCGAGTAATTATTTGAATCAGTATATGAGTGTTGTTTGGACGGCAACTACCGGTTCTCCGGCGGTGCCGGACATGGGTTCCGTTGACGCCTGAAACAAAAGCCAAATTACCTGTCAATTAAGCAGTTAGCGTACCTCCTATCCGCCGGCCATTCAATAAGAGGGAAATTTGATAGAATAACGGAACTCCTGTCCGCATCCAATTTTTCACTATCGTCCGCTCGTGAAAAGACCTGCAGCGGAAGGCGGGGACTCCATGTCGACGAAAACCAGCACTCCCTCGACACCAGCAGGTACGGTCCGTAGCAGCGGGACACGAGCGCATGCTGCTGAAAAATTCAATTACCGATAGAAATTGACTTATGAAATTCATTCACTTATGTGGAAATTCTGTCTTAATGTATTGCTGCCAATAGCTGTTTAATTTTCTCGATTTTGCACTCTGTACCAGTGTTTTTATTCCTCTGCCCGGCGGTGTATGCGACAGACGGTTTTTCAAGACTTTTCCCTGAATTTTTGCCCGCAGCAGTGCGTTCTTGTCTAAATCGTTCTTTTCAATATTTTTCTTTACCTCAAGGAACTTTTTATAATTTTTGTTTCGAATATAAACCTCGCTCAGCTTCATAATGTGCTCTTCCGTCACATGGATCGCTGTTTCATCGTTCAGCTGCAGAAGAATATTATCCTTCTTGTAACGGTACAGCTCCTCAAGACCTTGAAGCTTTGGTTCAAAGCTGTCAGTAATCCGGTTGTTGGAGTGGACCCGGTATAAAATTAACGGGTCCTCACAAATAAATACGCCATAGCCCGCGTGAATGATGCGGACATACAGATCCGTTTCCTGAGCGCTCTTTAAATGCTCCCGAAAACCGTTAACTTTTTCTAGACATTCTCTGCGGATTAACGGAAATGAAGCACCTCCGATAAAATTATCGATCAGAATTTTTTGAAGTGCCTCTTTCTGAGAATAATATTTGTTACTGCCGCGGCTGCTCTGCCGTAAAATGCTGCCTTTTTCATTAAAGACAAGGTTGTTGCAGCTGACCATCCCTGCATCTGGATGCTTTTTCATTGCAGCATACTGCTTTTCTAATTTTTTTCGGGACCAAATATCATCATCATCTAAAAAGGCAATATAATCGCCGGCTGCCTGCTTAAAGCCATTGTTTCTTGCAATATTGCCGCCTTTAGGCTGATCATGACGGATGTAGTGAATTCTTTGATCGTCAATGCTTTTAATATATTCTTCTGTTCCGTCGTCCGACGCTTCGTCCACAATGATTAATTCAAGATGCTCATGAGTTTGCTGGAGTACGCTGTTAACCGCCTGACTCAGCAGTTTCTCTCGATTTCTTGTCGGAATAATAACACTGATAAGCTCTTTTAAACCTGAAGTGTTCATTTTTATCCTCACTTGCTAGCTGTATTTGACCCGCAGGCCGTTCCATTTATTATGCTTCTGTATTATATTTTCAGTTATTGCGATTTACTGATTATCACTATAAAGAAGCATTGGAATGTTTTCAAGAAACTTTTGAAAAAGATCAATCTCTGCTTGATAATTAAAACCCCGTTCCCATCATACATGAAAACGAGGAAGTCATTTTTTCCACAGGTTAAAAGGAATCCACATCCCCCTGAGTGATCCACCAGCTGTCTTTTTCCATAAAGCTGCTGGTTTCTTGTAAAAAGTGAGCTACGATCGGCATTGGTTGATCCTTTTCTTTGAAAGCTCCCCGCTTTAAGGAGCGGGCTGCCTCTGTTTCAGGCAGGACCCATGTTTGAATATAGGCAGTATTCTTTAATTGCTCTAGTGCAGCCGTTACTAAATAGTCCCATATATGGTCCTCCGGATAAGCAAGCCAGTCGACGATGCTTCCAATATAAACGCTGCCTTTCGATGTTGTTTTTGTCTCTTTTTTTACCACAACGAAGCCTTTCAATTCCCTATTGTTCCATAATGCCAGTAGCTTATAGCTATTTTCAGGATGGCTGAAATAGCGCCATTTTAAGAAGTCAGCGTCTCTTTTCAGCATCACAGGACGGAGACTTTTTAGATCCTCAGCAAGTTTATCAAATGAGCTGTCGATATTGTCAGCCTCCTCCACTGTCCATCCAGGAGAAAGTGTTTTCGTCACTCGTGCATATTTTACTTTCTTAAACAATTCACCGGCCGGAATAAATGGCTTTGCCGCTTTTAAAAATGCTCCCGCCAAAGCTGCAGGATTCGTAATAAGGGTGTATCTGGAAATATTCCCGATGTGAACTGCACCAGTGTATGAAATTAGTAAATCTTTCGCTTTTTCCGCTGGAAATCCATATAAAAGAAATATTCCTTCTTCTGTTGCTTTCGCGATCATCTTTTCATTCAGCCTCTTATATATTCCACGCCCGCGTGCGTCCGGGTCGACCATCGTATCAATTCTCAAGCCGATTTTTTTTTCGACTCCTTCGATATAGGCCGCACTTACCCACAGCGAAATATGGCCGATAATAGTGTTGTTTTCTTCAAATACGAACGCCCATGGACGGGCTTCATGCATCCGTCCCTTAAATTTCCAATCCCAGACCGAGCGGGTGCGCTCCTTCTGAAATACCTTCGTAAACAAAGCCTGAATCTGCTGTTCATCTCCCGGCTGATACTCTCTAATCATACGTTGTTTCCTCGATTTTTCTTCGCAGCAAGCGTATAAAGGTAGCCGATAAATATGGCTAAATAGATTGCCGGCGCTGGAGAGGAAAGGACATGCCCCGCGACAAACCCCGCGCCAAGTCCAATGCAGGCACCAAGCCCAATAAACAACAGAGGAAAGTCGACCTGGCCGAATCGTGCCTTTATGATGTGCTTGACGATAATGGAGCCGATTGTCGCAAGCGGAAGCATTAAGATGACAAATCCAATGACCCCGAAGTTAAAGAACCAGTCGAAAAAGTCCATTTCTACAAATTTAGAGGAGGTTTCGTAATTTCCTCCTCTCCCCATCCCAAGGAGCTGCTGGGATAGCGGAGCGTTCTCATAGTAGTACACAAGATTTCCAAAGAACTCATCCCTGCCGTTCAATACGAGCATCTGCAGAGGGCTGTAGCTCTGCTCTTCCTCCGGGACATCCTCCTCCGGAACATCTCCCTCGCTCTCCGGCGGTGCTTCCTCTTCTCCGCCGCCTTCTTCCTCGTCTCCGCTGCCCAAATTCTCAAAAATTGGACCGACTGCTAAATCCAAATTGTTACCGACTGCTGAAACAGGCACAGTGACGGCCGTAATGACAATCATTGATACTACGATGACCACATTCGTAAACCGTTTATGCTTAACGGCTTCAAATATTGTATAAAAAAGTGCCAGCCCAAGCACAAATATCAGCCCGCCGAAAGCGGCTTTCGTTCCAATTGTGAGCATCGACCATCCCATTAATATAATGAACGGAAGCAGAATCATTTTAACCGCTGTTGTTCTGCGCTGCAGGTAATATAGAAACGCCGCACAAAAGCCCATAGCCAGAATGGCACTTAATTCATTCCCAGAAAAAAACCAGCCGGAGTGGCCCTGCCTCGCAAGCATATCGTAGCTGTCTTTTCCCGTTCCTGTAAGCTGAGCGATAAACATGATCAAGCTGATAAACGCCATGTTGATAAATATGTACTGCTGAACCTTCGACAGCCAGTTTTCCTTAAAGCTGATGTTATAAATAACAGTTATGTATACGAGCAGCATCACTAGGAAGTAAGCTGTCTTAAATATGTAATTTAATTCTGCAGGAATCGACATGGGATCTTTAAAAATTAAATTGTTGCCAAAGTGAAGTCCCAGATAGATAAACAGGACAGCGAGGTATGTAACAGAAAATTTCTTCCACCGTCCTTTACTCAGCCCCATTAAATAAACAAAACCAGCCAGAATGGCTGCTACACGTAAAAGCGAGGATATTGGAATATTAAAATAGGCCAACACATCGATAAGCGGCTGGATTAGTATAAAAAGCAGAAACGATGTCTCCAGCATGCGATGCAAATTTCTATTGTTAGATAAATCTAAAAGCATGGAGTGTGCCTCCCTAGTTTGATTAATGGTTTTTTTCGATGTGTCCGGCAGCATGTGCAGAGGCATTCCGGTATATATCTTTTTTCAAATGATAATTTTTAAATAAGGCCCACAGAAGAGTGTCCGTTCGATTCGCCTGTTTGAAAATTTTCGAGAAGTTATAATTCTGATTTTTTATAGCTTCAATCTTATGAATGAACTCTACTTTATTACTTTCAATAAATACTTCTGCGTATTCAGGAAGATTATCTTTAATTAAATATCTTTTTAGTCGGTTCAGCTCTAAAAATCCACTGAAGTCGATTGTCTGCGAGGCAAAGATGTTGATTGCTTTCTGCTTGACCTCCATGCTCTCGGAAATGTCCACCACACAGTTAATTTCTCCAGGCGGAATCGGGCAGTTTATCTCATACATCCGCACCGCATAGTCTTTTTCTGTCTGCTTTAGTGTATCAGCTAGGAGCTCGGCTGTAACAATATGGTCATGATGAGCATCGACAATGGTCGTAGTGTAAATCAAATCAGGATCAAACTCGTTAATAATCTGTAACAGCTTCTCCTGTGAGTCCGGGGTGCTCTCCACTTTGCTGTCCGGAAAATCAAAATAGTGAACGTGTGAAATCCCAAGAATATCTTTTACTTTTGCCATTTCTTTTTTGCGGATCTGTGTTAATTCAGATTTATCCAGCTCACTGCGGCTGTTGGAGCCGTCAGTAATGAGCGCACAGCGGACTTCCGATCCCTGATTTACATGATTTTTTATCGTCCCGCCGGCCCCAATCGTTTCATCGTCCACGTGAGGAACTAAAACCAGCACTTTTTGATCGTTCTCCAGGCTGGTTAATTGCTTATTCTGATTATAGTGCCGCTTTAACACTGCTCTCGTAAGCGGCAGTAATCTGGGGCCTACTATTCTAATTAATAGTTGCTTTAAGTTCATCGGTAGTATTCTCCTTGTTTTTCTCTTTAATGAACCTGTTCCTTCAAATTAATAATTGTCCTCACGTGAAAGCTGTCCGTAGACCAGAATGAATTTGGATTCACTCGTTATATCCCTGCTGGTAATGCGTGATCTCTCCGCCGTTGAAAATACAATTAAAGAAAACCATACTCCCGCCGATATCCATTAGCAGCCAGACTTTTTCTTCCATTATAAGTAGACATTTACCGAACCAAAATAAAATAAGCCATCCGGCTAAAAAAGTATATGTATAAAACCCTTCCTTACGGAAGAAAGCATTTTGAAAAAATGAATCATTATCTTATTTTATCACACTATCTTTTTTTCATTAATCATTCTACCATAAAAATGTTTACTGTCTAGTCGGGAAACACGAAACGTAATGCGATAATAACACACATAAGACCATATTTATGCCGCTGATCCTTCCGCGGATTCTATTAAATGTTACATCATTTATACTTTGTCTGCTATAATACTTCTGTGCTCAAATATCTACCCATTTCTGACTTAAGATACGCTTAAGGATGATGGAAAAATGAAAGGGAAATAATGCATGAAATATAAATTACTGCTGCTACTCACAAGTGCAGCGCTGGGTCTTTTCAGCAGCGCAGCGCTCATCACCTGGATGCAGTCCCCCGGTGATGCCTCTTTCATGAAAATATTCGTTTACACCATGGGCAGTACTGCCTTTTTTTATTTGTTTTTCATGATAGATGCTTTTAACAAACTGACCGAGTTTCTAAAAAAACCGCTTTATCTCTCAGCCAGCTTCTTTTTTTCATTACTTTTCTTAATAAGCCTGATGGGAGAGCCAGATCATATTTTAACCAGGCCATGGTACTTGGCTGTCCCAATATTTCTATCTGTATTTGCGGTTCTGTTTGTCTTTTCCGCCACACTTATTTATTCAGTCATTCACTATAAAAAAGAAGTCTTACCGCTAAATAGCCCTAAACTGAAAATATTTCTGTACGCTGTTCCTTGTTGTCTCGTATGGCTCGTTTACTGGGCAAGCTTCTTTCCCGGCAATATGAGTCCAGATTCTTTTAATCATTGGAATCAAATTACTTCGCAGGAGTTTTCCAACTGGCATCCAGTCGTGTACACATGGCTGATGATTGCGCTTCACAGTATCTGGGCTTCTCCGGCTGTCATGGGACTTTTTCAAATACTGCTGCTTGCTTCTATCATTGGGTACGGGGTTCACACTTTAGGTAAAGCCGGCATCAAACGCTGGATTCTTTGGACATTGGTCGGGCTTTACGCTCTCGCTCCGATGAACGGTATTTTCCCAGTGACGCTGTGGAAGGATGTTATATATAACGCGGCGCTGCTTCTTTTTACTATTATCATGGCAAATATTGTTCTCAGCAGAGGAACGTGGATCACAAAATATTCTCATATGCTTTTGTTATTCGTAACGGCGTTAGCGATTGCATTATTTCGAAATAACGGCTTTCCGATTGTCCTAATCATGCTCGTACTCTTATTAATTGCTTACCGCCCCTATTTCCGCCAGCTGCTTGGCGCCGGTGCTGCTGTCATTGGAGTCTATATCATTATTACTGTGCCCCTGTTTCAGGCGCTGGATGTAAAATCGGCGAATGCAACCGAATCGTTAAGCATGCCGATCCAGCAGATTGCAAGGACGATTTCCGAGGATGGTAACCTCTCAGCTGAGCAGAGCGAATATTTATCGTCGATTCTTCCACTCGAGCTCTGGGAAGAAAATTATGATCCTTATATTACAGATGATATTAAATTTCACGAGGAATACAACAGTGACATTATTTTGAATGATTTTAGCGGATTTTTAAAAACATGGGCATCAGTTGTATTAAATAACCCAATCATTGCGCTGGAGGCGTACGCCAAGCAGACCTCCCTGGCCTGGCAGATTAATGAGCCGGAGGATGGTTACACCAGTGAGTATAGTATTGGTATTACGGATAATGAGGAGGGATTAGAACCTGCTCCACTGCTAACTGGGATGAATGAAAGATTGACCGAATGGCTTGATTATTCACGCGGTGAATTTATCGAGATATTCTGGCGCCCCGCCGCCTTCACGCTGCTGATTCTTTTGTTTTCCTTTTCGAGCTCTGCTCATAACGGCTGGAAAGCCTGGCTGGTGGCAATGCCGGTGCTTCTGAATACAGGAACAATTCTTGCCGGCCTCCCTGCACAGGACTTTCGTTATCTCTTTGGCAACGCACTCGTTTTATTTTTCATTATTACCTTTTCCTTTGTTCACTTTTCGGGAAAAAAAGATCCAGTATAAATGAAAGGGGCTGTGGCAAAAGCTCCTTTTTATAGAAAAAGTAGTATCCTAAATAGAAGATAAGCAGGGGACAAGTCCGAAGACTCCAGTGGGAAGAGCAGCGGCTGAAGATCCGCCGGGCGCGGGTTTCGCCCGGTTAGCTGAAGCGCTGCCCACGGAAAGCGAAGGACTTGTCCCCTGCTTTTTTTACCATGCAAAAGGGGCGAGTATCACTTATGATACAGCCCCTGCGAAAATTGGTGAATTGTTAAAAATACATTCCTTTCGAAAGTGCAGGCGAGAGCCTCTTTCAAATTTTAGAGGCTGCCTTTTCCTCTGTACTCCATCAGCCAGCAGTCCCGATACTCCCCTTCGTGCCACTCATGCTTTAGAAGTGGCTTAACGATGACAAATCCACTTTTTTCATAGCATCGCAGCGCTCTCTTATTCCATTGCTGAGGATCCATAACGATCAGCTCTGCCTGCATTTCTTCTATTAAATACGCCGACATCGCTTGTACTAATGCTGTCCCAATTCCTTTGTTCTGATAATGAGCTTCTCCAATAAATTGATCCATTCCATATATGGCCTTCGAATTGTCGGTTATGTGATAGAGTTTTTTTGTCGGTTCATCTACTAAATAATATTGAATGTAGCCAATGGGATGATCATGATATTCAACGATACATCTGAACATCCCCTCTTCATCTCGGTAAAATTCCTTCATTATTTTGTCCATCGAAAAAGGATGATCGCGCCCTTCATAATATTTAAGCACGAAAGGGTCATTAAGCCATTTTTCTAAAATTGGACGTTCCTGCATGGTGAGGCTGCGAACGACCAAGCTTTTGCTGCGAAATATTTCCTTACCCACATTTCTGTCTCCCTTTTATTTTAATCATCGGTGGTACGACTACTGTAAAAAAATCTCGACAGTAATACTCCAATACCACCTAGTACAATAAACAGCAGAGCCCGGACTATCAGCGTGACTTCGGATATATCGATGAAAAAAACCTTGGCGAGCGTTCCGAACAAAAGCCCTAGACCAAACAGACGAAATAGACTGTTATTTTTCCAGAATCCTGCTAAGATACAGATTGCGGCAAACATTATCCACGAAAAGGATAAAGAATACAGCCACACTTCTTCGGCTGAGCGTATTGTCACAGCGTGCACAAAGAAGCTGACATAGCTTAGTAAGAGTAATAGCAATGCAATTTCAAATGCATAAAATTGACGTAAATATTTTTCATTTAACGAGAAAATGTGCCCTGCAGCGTAAAGAGCAGCAACACTTACCAATACAGCCGCCCAGTTAACATGTTCTGTCGAGTAAAGTTCAAACGGTACGTGATAAGTGAGCAGCAGCACACTTAGGATAAGAGTACTGAGACCGAGCCCGCTTTGAAAACGGGAGCCAAGCTTTAAGCCCAGCGATATGGAAACTGCTCCCGTCACCGCCAGCGTCCCCGTAAATACATCGTCGAAATACCTCAGCACCAGCGCAAGGATCGAAAATACAGCAGCTGCAAGCAGCACTGCTGTCAACGAAGTGTTGTGCCCTTTCCTGTATGCAGCCCCGGCTCCAAGCAGGTGAACAGCAAGCAGTAAAGTTGTTATCCACGCAAATGTCTGGTCGGAGAAATGCATGGCTGCCCAGGCAGTTAAAAGGACAAATTGAGAAAATAACACCCCAGTTTGATGAGCGGGGTAGTGCTTCCATTTGAACATAACGACCGCAAGAAGAGCATGCTGAATCAGCAGTCCTCCGTACAGGAAATACGTTTCAGCGTTCGAGTCTGTCCAGGAAACCGGAAAATAAACGACATACAATGCGGCGATCGAGAGATAAAATAGTACCAAAAACCTATAACGAACCGCTACCGCAAAAAACAACACATACATGACCCATTCGTACGCCGCATAGAAGAAGATATTCGCTTCATTACTGTCGATTAGGATGGGGTTTAGAAACCCGCCGGCTGCAGCGAGTACGGCTAAAGCTTGAGAACGATAATGAATTGTCAGGCTCACAGCTAGTAAAGCAGTACATAAATTGAGCACAAACGCAGCTGGTGCTGGGATCATTTCATATAGAATGTGTCCTGTATAAGTCGTCAGCGTTGGAATCACAACCGCTGCAGCCAGCAATACCTGCGCAAATGCCGTCGCTCCTTTTCGGTACTGGTGAACACCTGCCAGGAGCAGACCGGCTGAAACACTATACCCAATCCCGAGAATTAATGGTTCAGTGAGTAATCCATTTTCATACGCTGCTGCAAACGCCCACACAACACCTAACAGCAGTACAAATAAAAATATTCGCGGAAGCCATACGGTACCGAAATTATCTCCCGTCAATACTTTTGGTTTACTTTCTGTCGCTGTTCCTGATTTTATTACTGAATTTTCCCGCTGTGCTGATTCGGCAGCCTTATTTTCTTCCTGACCCCCAGCTGATATCTGCTTCTCCAACTGAGTGACTCTTCGCTCGAGCTCTTCAATCCTCCGATCTCTTTCATCTGTCATTATTTTGACCCCCTAAGTCACATTTTTGGCTTACTATGATCATAGCAGAGCCTGCTTTGTCCTTTACTCTTTTGCATGATATTTCCATATTGCTACACAATGTATTGAGGAATGTGACATTTTTTCATAAGGTTTCATCAAATATTAAGACCTGGTTATAATATTTATTGACTGACAGCTACTTCGTTGTTAAGATTGTGAAGGCTGCGATCCGTCTGAATATTATTACTATATACCAAAAGGTGGAAGAAGGATGCATATTAATGAGTGAATTTCACAGCTTTGGCTGGTACGCCTCCCGCATAAAAAAGAAGCTTCCAAAGGAAGTATTCAATCCAGTTCCTGCCCGTCTTTTAGGCGGCCTGGCCTATTTAACCGTAGTAGTCGCAAGCTTTATTGTCATTGGCCTGTTTGATCTTCACCCCATTCTGAGTGTTTTTTTATCATTAATCATAGGAGCAAGTTTTGCAGCGATGGGTTTTTTAGGACACGAAATTCTCCACGGCACTGTAGTCCGCAAAAAATGGCTGAAAAACCTGCTTGGCGCGATTGCATTTTGGCCACTCAGTACAGGTCCGGCACTTTGGACGAAGTGGCATAATTTAACACATCACGTACACACACAGCATGATGAAAAAGACCCTGATGCCTGGCCGACACTCGAAAAGGTTTCTCGGATGAAAGGCATACGCAACGTCTATCGTCTGCCACAATCCATTAGGGCTTTTTTTAGCTTTGCATCATTAAGCATTCAATTTACTGCTCATTCTTTGAAAATGTTTGGTATTTATATTAAGGACTGCAAAAAGAAAAAGCTGCCGGAGGTGTGTCTGCAGGCGATACTTCCTTGGGCTTCATGGATCGGATTAATGTTTTTAATGGGCTTTGAAAAATGGGTATTCGCGTTCCTGCTTCCATTATTTATAGCAAACTTTATCGTGATGGCATATATTTCGACGAATCACCGTCTCAATCCGCTTGTACCGGTAAATGATCCGCTCGCCAACAGTTTAACAGTAACGGTGCCGCGCTGGGTCGACGTGCTTCACTTTAACTTTTCCTACCATACCGAGCACCATTTGTTCCCGGGCATGAGCTCCAAGTATTATCCGCTTGTGAAAGAGCACATTAAAAATATGTGGCCGGAGAAATATCACGAAATGCCGATGGGAAAGGCGTTAAAAGCACTATGGAAAACGCCGAGGGTCTATTTTGAAAATAACGAATTAGTGGAGCCGTTTGCTGATAAATCCTTCGGCTCCCTGGGAAATGGCCTTGATCCTGATAACATTCAATCACAAAGCTATAAGAAAAACAGCAGCTATAAAAATAGCAGCTATAAAAAAATAACCTGATGTGAAAATCACATCAGGTTTTTTGACGCTATTAGAGCGGTATCACAACTGGTTTTTGTTTTCTATAAAACCGCCATTCGGTATAGCCGATTTCTTTTAAGTGTGCCTGCACCTCTGCCCAGTCTTCACCGACTCTCTCCGGATGATGACTGTCTGAGCCAAAGCTGACCGGTACGCCAAAATAGCAGGCTCTTTCAAGAATGTCACCCGCGGGATACCAGCCGCCGCAGTCCTTCATTTTTCCGGACGTATTAATTTCGATCGCGATATCCTCGTCAGCGATCACCTGCAATGTGTTGTCGATTTCTATTGTCTGCACTTTCGCAATTTCAGGAAAATAGCCTTTTATTGCGTCAATATGGCCAAGGATATGAAACATACCACTTTTGGCGGAGAGCTGTATCAGCTTATAATAATCCTCTTTCACCCGCAGAATTTCCTCTTCCTTCATACCATCCCACCGGCTTTTATCAAATATATTAATGCCGTCAACAAAATGAACGGAACCGGTAATATAATCGAGCGGATATTTGGCATATTCCATCCTGTATATCTCAGCAGATGCAGGAAAATAATCTGATTCCACTCCGGCAAGCACTTCAATATCGTTCTTATATTTTTCTTTTAAATGGACAATTTCTTCAATGTAGGAACTGAATTCGCTTTTTGCCATTGTTAATCCTTGAAATGGATGATCGCCATCCTCGGCAAAATACGGAGAATGATCTGAAATGCCAATAACGTGCAAATCTGCAGCGATGGCGGCTTTTATGTAATCTTCGATATCATCAGCTGCGTGGCCGCACCGGTAATGATGGGTGTGTAAATCGAATTTCATTCTAGCAGACTCCTCCCCGTGTAAGGTTAATTATAGATTCTAATACCAGCTTACCATACAAATTAAGCTGCCTGCCTCCTCCAGTGTCTGTGGGAAGCATGCCGATGCTGGCGACGTGCTTCAGGCGGACATGAGATCCGCTATTCTTTCAAAATAGCTCTTTTTGGAATGTTTTGCGGACTTCAGGTAAGCTATTAGCCTGGCTGACAGGGAATTCGGCTTACATTTCAGCCGATAACGGAACCCTTGTCAGCAGAACAAGCCATAGTGTGTTTGGACAGTCAACCTGATAGATTTCTTACATAATCTTTATTTCAGACAAAATATAATACAGATATGTATAATATGAATTAAGTAAAGGAGAGATTGATATGGGAATCCCCAAGCCGCTTGTTCAGCTGAACCAAGTTTTTATAATTATTACTGTCGTCCTTGCTCTGATCCTCCACCATGTCGTTCTACTGCTTCCGTTTATCATCGGTGTGATGACTTTAATGACCAAGCAGAATCCGCTTATTCGATTCGGCAGCAGGTTTTTGAAAAAAGACAGGGATCAATATATTCAGGAGGACAAGAGTCAGCAGCTGTTCAACCAGTGGATTGCCACAGCTGCTTTAGGATTGGCCGTTATTTTCTTCTATTTAAATTGGACCGCTGCTGGTTACATTTTTAGTATTTTGGTTGCCGCTGCTGCTGGTGCTGCACTCATGGGATTTTGTATTGGCTGCACCATACGCTACCGCTATATCATGTGGAAACACAAAAGAACGAAAACTCAGTACTAAAAAGAGGATGGCTTACAGCTGTTCATTGCTTTTGAGTCTGGAATTATCAGGAAAACCGCCTTTTTTTACTGTTATAGATAGTAATACAAAAATAAAAACCCTTCTGTACATATCATATAAGCAGGAGGTGATAGAAAAAGAATCTATCCTTTGAATAAGCATGCTGCGAAGTGGCTGGCCACAATAAAATAATCATTTCAATAATTGCAGCAGCTTACACTTGGCACCGACCGCTGGTGCTTTTTTTATTTAGGCAGCGTTTTCCTTTTTATGATAGCTGCTGATACTATCGGCGCGCTTTAATATGCGGATCAAAGGAATCACCGTCAGAATCGTAAATACCATGCCGGGGATGGCTCCGATAATTAATGGCCATGCGCTTACCTGCAGTGTTTCTGCGAGTCCAATACGAGCGGCGAGTGTACCAGCCGGACCAGCAAGAAGGATAACCGGCACAGAGTGGCCAAATAAAGCAATGATTCCGCCTGCCACCATCCGAAAGATCATTGAAACCTCCACATTGATAATCGTATGCAGCCCCAGCATTAGTAGAAGCGAGCTCGCAATCAGTCCGGCTGCGATATAACGCCAGAATCCGTATACGACAGCAATGGCTACGGCTATCGGAGCTGACATTTGAAACTCTGAGCCGGGAAGCGGTGACGGTATTTTGATCATTCCAGTTACTATAATCAGACAGGCCAACAGACTAATTTTTGTTAATTCCAGCGTTTTTGATTGAATGATGTCAGCCTCATCCTTTCACATTAGATAAGTTGATTTTATTTTGTACAGTAGTAATAATTTCTTCTTGATCATCTGAGTCGAGCCATGGAATGACCCCAAGGACCGGCACGTTTGCGCAGGTTTCTATCAGATGTGGATTCGTCTTTTCTGCAACTCCTGCTTCGTGTTCTTTGCCGCCGGTCAATACTACTCCCAAGACGTTGAGACCGGCTCTGCGAGCATAGTCAACGGTAAGCACCGTATGGTTTACTGTCCCGAGACCCGGTCTTGCCACAATCAGAAGAGGAAGTCCGAGCTTGAGTGCCAGGTCTTTTACGTTGTACTCTTCTCCAAGCGGCACCGAAATTCCGCCTGCCCCTTCCACGATATAAAAGGAATGTTTATCATTCATCGCCTGCCAGCGCATAAATATGTCGATTAGTTTAATGGAAATTCCCATTCGAGTGGAGGCTAATAATGGTGCGAGTGGTTCCTGAAAAACGAAAGGAGTTATTTCTTCCAGAGGCTGGCTGCTCCCGGCAAATGCTTTTAAGATCATCGTATCGCTTTTCGGACTCTCCCGTTTAGTACCGCTCAGCATTGGTTTAAATACACCGACATCTACTCCTTCGCGGCGGAGGGCACCGGCTATCGCTGCAGCTATGTATGTTTTTCCGACATCTGTATCGGTTCCTGTCACAAGTATTCCTTTTCTCATTTATATCAACTCCAATTCCCGGCCTGCTTTTTGAAAGGCCGCACAGACCTTTTGAAGCTGATCAATCGTATGATCTGCCATTACGGTTACACGAATACGGCTTTTTCCTTCCGGCACCGTCGGAGGCCGTATTGCCGGTGCGTAAATTCCTTCATCGTCGAGTATTTCAGCAAAGTGTACTGCAGCTTTTGCTTCTCCAATAAAAATAGGAAGAATTGGCGTAGGATGTTCGCTGACAGAAAATCCAAGAGAGGCAAGCCTTTCTTGAAGAAAACGGATATTACGCTGAAGCTGTTGCAGACGTTCCGGTTCCTTATCCATGATTTCAATTGCAGCAAGTGCAGCTGCAGCAGATGCAGGCGGCAGAGCAGTCTGGAAAATAAACGTTCGCGCCCGGTTCCGCAGCAGTTCGATAAGGATGCGCGAACCTGCGGCAAAACCTCCCTCCGTTCCAATCGCTTTACTTAAGGTTCCTATGCTGAGGTCAACAGCTTCTTGAAAATACTCCGGAGTGCCGCGGCCAGTGTCCCCAAGAACGCCCGTTCCATGAGCATCATCCACAATCACATATGCTTTATACTTTTTTGCGAGTCTTGTAATTTCAGGCAGCGGTGCGATGTCTCCATCCATACTAAACACTCCGTCCGTCACAATAAAACGGTTCTGAAAATGCTTTGCACCCGTTAACAGAGCTTCAAGATGCAACATATCCGTATGACGGTAAATGCTTGTTTTGGCCTTACTTAACCGGCAGCCATCAATAAGGCTTGCGTGATTAAGTTCATCACTTAATATAATATCTTCTTCCCCGGCGATTGTTGATATCACTCCAATATTGGCAAGGTAACCGCTGGAAAACAAAAGTGCTGCATCTGTTCGTTTATAAGCCGCAATCTTTAACTCGAGCTCCTCATGCCAGGGGCTTGTCCCAGTGGTAAGTCGAGAACCGCTGCTTCCGACCCCGAACTGCAGAACAGCCCCGGCCGCAGCTGAGATCGTTTCCGGATGAGAGGCAAGACCGAGATAATTATTGGAAGAAGCCATTATCATCTCTTTTCTACCGATAACCACCGAGCCCGCAGGCGAACTTTCCATTTTTCTTGTTTTTCGGTAGAGCCCGAGGTTTTCGATTTTTTCTAATGCTTCTTCCGCCCAGCTATATACCGGCCTGTTCAAGACGCTCCGCCTCCTCCACGGTTACTTTCTCAATTGCTTCTTTCATGATTTCAGTCATTTCCCTCAGTTCTTCTTTCGTGCTTACGAGCGGAGGCATAAAAACAGATACATCTCCCATCGGCCGTGTGAGCAGGCCTAATTCTCTCATTTTCAATGAAGCTTTATAGGCGGTCCTGCTCTCGAAGGGAAATGGCTCCTTCGTTTTTTTATTTAATACTATTTCGATTCCGCACATATACCCAAGCTGCCGCACATCCCCAACATGAGGCAGTTCAGTAAACTCTGTGAGCAGCCGCTGCAGGTAGACTGATCGGTCTGCCACCAGCCCGACAATATCGTCCTGCTCAAACAATCGCAAGTTTTCTAAGGCTGCAGCACAGCCAAGCTGATTCCCAGTATAGGAATGTCCGTGAAAGAAAGTTTTCAATGTTTCATAGTCATCGTAAAACGCTTCATAAATCTGCTCTGTCGTCATTGTCACTGCTACCGGCAGATAGCCGCCAGTCAATCCTTTTCCCGCACAAAGTAAATCCGGACTCACTGCTTCATGCTCGCAGGCAAACATTTTTCCGGTGCGTCCAAACCCGGTCGCCACTTCGTCAACAATCATAAGCACGTCATATTTCGTGCAAAGCTGACGCACTCCGCTCAAATAACCTTCAGGCATTACAATCATTCCACCTGCACCCTGAACCATTGATTCTATCGTTAAGCCGGCGATATTTTCATGCTCCTCCTCGAGAAGGCTTTCAAGGCTTTTCAGACTTTCATCGCGGCACTTATCAGGGCTTTCTCCTGGATACCGGTACACATTTGGGACCGGTGTACGGTAACCTTCGAACATAAGCGGTCCGTATACAGCGTGAAAAATATCAATTGATCCGACGCTGACGGCACCGATCGTATCGCCGTGATAGCCATTTTTTACCGAGATAAATTTTTGCTTTTGTGTTTTCCCTATATTCTGCCAGTACTGAAAAGCCATTTTCACGGCAATTTCAACTGCTTCAGCCCCACTGTCTGAATAAAACACTCTCGTCAGTTCGGCGGGAGTGAGAGAAACGAGCTTTTCGGCCAGATCTGCCGCCGGAACATTAGTCATGCCAAGCAGTGTCGAATGCGCAATTTTTCCCAGCTGGGCAGTGATGGCTTCATCGAGCTCTTGTTTACGGTGACCATGGACATTCAGCCATACGGAGGAAAAAGCGTCAAAGTATTCTTTTCCGTAAATATCTTTTACTTTAATTCCCTCTCCGCTTTCGATAATGAGTGGATGCTCGTCATAATCCTTCATTTGAGTAAATGGAAGCCATAAATGTTTTTTACTTTTATCTACCAAATTCATTCACTGTTCATCCCTTCGATAAGTAGTGGTTGTGTTTCCAGGTATTCGATGTAAGATGACAGATGCATGCTGCCGTCTGCAAATATAAGTCTGCCGCCTCTGTTGTCTCCTATTTCTTTCATCTTTGTGATTCTGTGGTAGCCAATACGCGTGCCGGCGGCATAGCCCGTTATGTAGTCAGGGTCATCGCTCCAGCATAATTCTGCTGCTGTGGCGGGGTGGCTGCACACCTTAGAAGCAATGGTAAGTGCTTCTTTCATTCGTTCATTGCGAGGCTGTTTTTGTGTTTTGGCCCAGCTCTTAAAATTCTCGGCCTCCCAATCAAGCTGAGAAACGCGTACGCCTTTTTCTCGACGATCGTCCAGGCGCTCGCCTGTGGATTTGTCAATAATAATAGCGCCTCTCGTTTCAAAATTGTTTTCAAGTATGTTTATGGCCCGCTCAATTGCGATGATTGAAAGTCCACACGTATTCAGGAGTTTGACCGCCACCTTTCTTCCTTCCTCCACGGTAGCTGCTGGGGTTGAAAATACAGACAGCGGCCGCTGCCGCTGAATTCGTCTGGTTACTTTTTCAATAGTGACGTTAAAAAAATCCGGTGTGCCACGTTCATGAGAAAAAGCTTTTTCTGTTAACGACGCCGTTTTTTCAGCAAGCTGATCTTTTTTTGCCAGCGCTTCTCCACCCGAAATATGTCTCCCGCCTTTTCCATGGGCACCGCCTTCTGCTGACCGCATCCGAATGCTGTAAAATGGATCATCGCTCATTAGGAAAAGTCACTCATTTCTGTTGGTTAATTAATTGTTAACCTTTATAATTTTAAAGTTAACAATTATTTTCGTCAACTGTCCTAACGAAAAAAACCAAAGATTTCAGTCTCCTTGACTGAGTCTTCGGTTTCATTAATTATTTACATATCCACTAAAAGAGTGTTATTCAACTTTTTCTTCTATATCTGCTTTTTCTAACACTTGCAGGAACGCTTCCACTGGCTGGGCTCCGGATAAGGCATATTTTTTGTTAAACACGAAGCAGGGTACCCCTTTGACTCCAGCCTGTAGTCCGTCCTCCTGATCCTGCTGCACTTCTTCGCGATAGGCATCTTCAGAGAGAACTGCCAGCGCATTTTCTTTGTCGAGACCGGCTTCAGCAGCTAATGACGCCAGAGTTTCATGATCGTCGATATCTAGCGACTCTGTAAAATAAGCCTTCATTACCCGTTCCATGAAATCTTCCATTTTCCCATTTTCTTTCGCAAAGTGGCTCAAGCGGTGAGCGTCCTCCGTATTCGCAGGGATCATCGTATCAAATTGATAATGAAGTCCGACTTGCTTTGCCTGCTCAGCCATCTGATTATGCATTGCTTTCGCCTGGTCGATAGACACTCCATATTTAGAAGCAAGCTTTTCATGGACAGTTTGATCCCTTTTTTTCACAGCGGATGGATCCAGCTGAAAGCTCCGGTAGACTATCTGCGGTGGTCCGTCTGCTGAAGAGAACTGCCGGAGCGCCTCCTCAAGACGTCTTTTTCCGATATAACAAAATGGACATACAATATCTGACCAAACTTCAATTTTCATCATTCTTCCCCCATTCATTAATACCTCTCTCACTATGTAACGTACCACACCAATTACCAACCAGCTTGAATTGTGTAAAAATTGTGGGGGCCTGGCCCCCACAATTTTTTTTAATGAAGCTGCAGTTTTTCTTCTACTTCATCGCAGATTTCTTCTGAATTAAAGCCATGCGCGTTGATAACCGAGCCCTGGAATTCGGCATTCTGCATGTTCATCATGTTTTGGTCCTGCCCTGAAATTACACAGCAGTCACAGCCATTCATATCCTGTTCACGCTTTAATACCACTACGTCGTGACCGTGCTCACGAAGGAGCTGCTGAACATCTGTTAATGTTTCCTCTACGCCAATCCGTGCCATATCCTCTGCCTCCTTGAAATGTTTTCCTCTTTAATATGTGCGCTCTCCGCACAGATCATTCATTTCAAAAAGACGATCCTATTGTATTTCTAAAGCATTGACATGCTCGTTCAATTCATGCTCGAGCTGCTGCTTGAACTCGTCAATCGCAGTGTCCTCTGCTTCAAGTTTTTTCATTTCTTTCTTCAACGCTTTCAGCCAATCACGCCTGTCATTAATGTCGCCGAGCTGCCGTTGATTTTTCTTATACGGCTTCGCCTGTATTTTATAATGATTCCCATATACTTTCCCAAGAAAGTTATAACAGTATCTTATTTCCTTTGATTTAATTCTCACCTCATGCAGGGCCTTCAGCGCTTCCCCGGATTCCTTTCTAAATTCTTCCGCTGCTTTCCGATAGTTTTCTACCGTTTCGCTGTACACACTCGTATATTCAGCGAGCCGTACTTTGATATCAAGCGGCAGCACAAGTTCAGGTAAAATATTTATCTCAAACTCCTGCGTCCGCCTCCTGAATTTATCATCTATAATATTCAAAAGGTTTTTCTCAAGCTTTCGTTTTTGTTTTTTCATCTGCTTTTTTGTAATTTCTTTTAGTTCAAGGTAAACCTCAGCATGTTCATCGTTTGCCTCCTGCTCTGCTCGTTTTTGAAACGCAGCTATGAGAACATCACGTTCTCTCACTTCTCCGAGCAGCTTATGAGCTTCTTTTATATTCTTTAAAATTTTGTGATCCTTTTTCATCCCTAGAAAAAGCAGCAGTGCCCGAAGACGCCGGCCTTTTACGCGCGCCTGATGAACATCCTCTAAATCTTCAAAAGTGAGCGATTTTTCACAATATTGAATATACTCTTCCGCCAATTTATTAAACACGTTTCTCCATCTCATCACTAGTTCCTCGTTTGCCATCTTTAAACAATGTTCACAGAGAAACGACTCTTTGATCGGAAACAGTCCTGTATCAGACCCGCAGATTTTGCATTCTGGAACCTTCACTGAAAAAACCGCGGCTTTGTTTTCAATTGTAATGCCTACTTCCGTTCCCTTCTTCCACGCAAACTCGCGGCGCATTTCAGCCGGTATCTGCAGACGTCCATGGTCATCCAGGGTTTTAAAAGAATTACTGCTTTGGTCTGGCGCCGCGGTTACACGAAGCCCGTATGGCTCCACTGATTGATCCAGCTCAAGCTTCGTATCCATCAGTCCCAGCTGTTCACGGATATTTTTCGGAATAACGATTCGTCCCATTTCATCAATTTTTCTAGTGGGTACTGAAGCTTTCATCTGCGCCCCCCTCTTTTATGATTTATTCCTCTGTACCCATTTAAAGACTGCTCCAAAACTCCGAGCATTTTATTTTGGCACCCGAAAAATAATTGGTAGAATGTAAAATGCACCATACATAAAATTAAGGTCCAGTTACTATACATTGTTGGTCAATGACAGCACGTTCGTAAAACTTCTCGTCATGTCTCTTCATAACCATCAATATGTTAACAGGGCCAAAATGAAAGAAGTTGAAAGCAGATGACAGCACACAATCATTCAAAACCGCTGAACGATATTCGCTACTCAGTTCTTGATCTCTCGCCTATTATTGCCGGCGGCACCATTGCAGAATCCTTTCAAAATACACTTGATATTGCCCAGCACACGGAAAAGTGGGGCTTTCATCGTTATTGGATGGCAGAGCACCATAATATGCCATTCATCGGAAGCTCTGCCACATCTGTTCTTATTAATCACATAGCGCAGGGAACTTCGACGATCCGGGTCGGTTCAGGCGGGATTATGCTGCCGAACCACGCCCCTCTTATCATCGCAGAGCACTTTGGAACCCTTGAATCTCTTCATCCCGGCCGTATTGATCTTGGTCTCGGACGGGCACCGGGAACGGACCAGCGGACAGCTATGGCATTGAGGAAAAATCACCGCAGCACCGGCGATGAATTTCCTCAGCTATTGGAAGAGCTTCGTTCGTACTTTAGACCGGATCCAGGAAAAGGCTATGTCCGCGCTTTCCCCGGCCAGGGGCTCGATATTCCTATCTGGCTGCTTGGATCAAGCGGATTCAGCGCAAGACTGGCCGGTCAGCTCGGACTACCATTTGCCTTTGCAAGTCATTTTTCCCCTGAAAACACGATTCCGGCTCTTGATTTGTACCGCCGCTCCTTTGAACCGTCGCAGGTACTTGAAAAGCCTTATGCCATGGTCGGCATGAACATCGTCGCAGCGGATACCGACGAGGAGGCTGAGTATCTCGGCACATCGCTGCAGCAGCAGTTTCTAAACCTTGTCAGAAATACGGAAGAACCCCTGCAGCCGCCAGTTGATAACATGGACGAGGTATGGACAGAACGGGAAAAAATGGCTCTGCATCAGCAGCTCGGCGCTTCTATATTTGGCAGTAAAGTGACGGTGAAGCAGCGAATGCAGCAATTTTTAGAGGAAACGCAGGCAGACGAAATGATGATCAACGCTCAAATATATGATCACCGCGCCCGCCTTCGCTCTTTTGAAATTGTTTCGGAAATTATGAATGGGGATTAAGTTTCGGCTCATATAGCTGGTCATCACGGCAGCTTTTTATGATTGACTTGCGGGAGAGATTGTGAGAAGCGTCCTCTTCCCCGCTGTCACTGCCGCTTCCGCTATTTTCTCCAAACAACCCATTTTTATTGCATCGCCAGACATGAGTTCCGTTATTAACCGAAGTGGGAGCTGATTTCTTCACCTTTCAGGAAAATAGCGTACCTTATGTCAGCCAACCGTTAGAAATCAGATGACTCAAATAAAATAACGGCTCTCATGTCCGCATCAAATCCACAGGCTTATTTTTCCTCTATAAACAGAATGAACATTCCACTCCAGACCACAGATCATCGGAGTGAACATGTGGCTATAACAACGGAACTATTCAAGGTATCCAACTTGCTAAGAGGTGTGAAAATAACTCTCTTTAAAGACAAAAAGACTCCGATTATCAAAATAGATAGTGGGAATCTTTGACAATAAACTTTTGATTCTCCTCTTGCACCCTCCTCTTCTTATTCTTCCCCTATTAAAGATATCATCAGAATCATGCGAAACCGCAAACCTAACTTACCTTTCTTCCTCCCAAAACAAATCATCAAGCGTCCGGGACAGCGTCTTACAAATCGCCAGACATAAGCTTAAGCTCGGATTGTATTTCCCAAGTTCAATGAGCCCGATTGTCTGTCTGGAAACCCCTACACGCTTTGCCAGTTCTTCCTGTGATAAATCCATCTCTGCACGTGCACTTTTTAATTTCAGATTTTTCATTCGTCATCATCTTTAAGAGCTTTTTCCACCGCAGCGTCACTTTTTTTCTTCGAAATATAAAAACTGACTGCCATAGTGACTGCTAAAAACGGTACATAGATCATGAAGGCCCCCAAAAAGGTAATCAGGAAATAATTCAAGGACTGTGCCGTCCCCTCTCCATACAGCACAGCGCTTCTTATCCCGAAGTACAAGGAAAGGGCGGCTCCAAACAGCAGACCTATAAGAATAGTTTTCGAGCTCATTGGCAGCCTGCTTCTTCGATCATGCAATTCTACTTCTGATGAAAACAGCCCGGTCATCGATGCCCTCACTGAGTAATATATCCCCTGCCCGATCAAAATGAACAACTCCGTGGCGATCAGCTGAAATTCAAAACCATACAGATAGTGTTTGACGGCAATAGACCCCAGACAGAATAAAATAACTAGAATATAAATCTCTTTGTAGATTTTGTTTTGCATTATTGTAATTCTTTCGTCTTTCATTTTAGGTGACAAAAACATACACATCCCCACTCCTCTCCTAAGTCCTGTTTTCTATATTATAGCTCTTATATTCCTTTTTGCAATATATATATTGCAAAAAGTTAAATATAATTTGTCATCGTCCCCCAAACGCCTGCTGCAACGCTTTTTTTATATTCACGTCTTTTGACTTATCTTTTAGCAGAGACTTCTAGAAGAGGTTTTCTCTTTTTCCATAGAAATCCAATAATCCGTGTTCTTATCTACCAAAGGAAGAAGTCCTAACGTAATAGGGGAGGAGGCAATATTGTGAAAATAACCGCCAAAAGTCACCGTAGCTGTATTCATGGGGAAAACTGGAATAAAATCATGCTAAATATACCTTTACTCAAATAAAGCACAGAGATACCATTCAACAGTCGATAACTATTTACGCCGCCCTAATAATAAAAAAGGGTGAGAAAGGAGCACATCGATTATTTTCCTATATTGACTCCTGATTTAGTAAAGTCAAATAGTATCATCTTTTTCTAGCTATGTATTAGGTTGCAGGAAAATCGTGAATAAGTTCACGAAGATTCGGGAAGCGAACGGACTTTTATAAACCATATGTAAAGTCAAAAACTCTGTTATGACCGTATTCATACGCTCCCGGCTTTATAAAAATTTACAAAACACATTACAAGCGTCCTAGAAAATCAATGGAATAAATTGTAAAAAAGACTGGCTATATTAACCTTGTCACTATTTTCATATACCGTTACTATTCAACAGGGATGAGCATTGAGAGATTTTCTCACCGCTCTCTCATAGTTTTCAAATAGTAAAGAAAAGGGGTGTTTTACGGCACAGTAACTGTAATACGTCTTCATTTGAAAAAACTTTCAATATGAAAAAATTCGCATGAGGGAAGGGAGAATGAGATGATTTACATCATACCTCCATTTATTGTTTTGTTATTCATATTGGGTGTTTTAGAGCGCCGTAAACACCAGAAAAACATTCATTCGCTGCCTGTTCGTGTAAACGTGAACGGTATCCGCGGAAAATCGACTGTAACCCGATTAATCACAGGTATTTTAACCGAGGCGGACTACAAAACAGTCGGGAAGACCACTGGGACGCAGGCAAGGATGCTTTATTGGTTCGATAATAATGAAGAACCAATTAAACGCCGCCATGAAGGGCCTAATATCGGAGAGCAAAGAAAAGTTGTGGAAACTGCCGCTGATCTTGAAGCAGACGCTTTGGTGAGTGAATGTATGGCCGTCAATCCAGATTATCAGGTGGTTTTTCAAAAACAGATGCTGCAGGCAAATATCGGCGTAATTGTCAACGTATTAGAGGACCATATGGATGTCATGGGGCCAACGCTCGATGAAGTAGCACTTTCCTTCACAGCGACAATCCCTGAAAACGGGTACTTAATTATTAACGAAAGTCCGTATGTTCCATATTTTAAAAAAATAGCCGAACAACGTAACACCGAAGTAATTGTCTGCGACACGTCACGTGTTCCTGAGGAATACCTTCTGAAGTTCAAATATATGGTGTTTCCTGAAAATGCCGCTCTTGCTCTGGCAGTAGCTGACGCGCTTGGCATTGATGAAGATACAGCATTTAAAGGAATGCTTAATGCATGGCCGGACCCTGGCTCCATGCAGATTACCCCGATTGGAAGCGATGAGCAGTCATCGTCCTTTCTTGTGAATGGATTTGCAGCTAATGACGCTGCTTCCACCATTAATATTTGGGAACGTGTGAAAATGCTTGGCTATCCAACAGAGGAACCGATTGTAGTTATGAACTGCCGAGAGGACCGTGTTGATCGGACAGAGCAATTTGCTTCCGATGTTCTTCCGCATATCCCGTGTAAAACGCTGCTTTTAATAGGGGAAACCACAGGTCCGATTGTAGAGAGCTATAACAAGGAGAATATCCCCGCTGACTATTTATTAAATCTAGAAGGATATTCAACCGACGAAATTGTTGCAGAACTTCAGCCACATCTTGATCACAGTGTTATCTATGGTGTCGGTAATATTCACGGCGCAGCGGAACCATTTGTTGAAGCATTAGAAGAACTCAGTATGTCCAGTACAAAGGAGGAGTACAAAAAATGGGCTTAGAAGAAATAACCATCGCTCTAGTGGCCGGCGTTGCGCTTAGTTTACTCTTTGCAGAAAAGACCGGCATTTTACCAGCCGGACTAGTAGTGCCGGGATATCTCGCTCTAATCGTAGACGAGCCTCTCTATCTCGTATCCATTTTGTTTGTTAGTTTTGCCACCTATCTTGTGGTAATGAATATCATTGCAAACTACACAATTCTATACGGCCGAAGAAAGTTTACGGCGATGCTTATGATAGGTATCGTACTGAAGCTCAGCTTTGATGCCGCCTTCGGTATTATCCCGACAGATGTCATCCAGCTGCAGGCCATCGGGTTAATAGTCCCTGGACTGATCGCAAATACGATACAGCGTCAGGGATTTGTTCCGACCGTAGCCACTACGTTACTGCTCTGCTTTACCACCTTTGGAATTCTTTCCATTTACAATTCATTTATTATTTAAAAGGAGACGATATCATGGAAACATCAAGCACAAATTTAACATTTCAGGAAAGTCTATTAAAAATTGTGAAGGGCTATAAAACGAAAACAAAGCCTCATACAATACTCGGGTTTATTTTAACACTGGTTACTTTAGTGGTGTTTATATAAAAAGGATGTGGAGTAAATGGGAAACTTGAAAGACAGTACTCGAGTAGTCATTTTACTGCTCGCAGCTGCTGTTTTACTTAGTATTAAGTCCTCCCTGTATACTCCGTCTGAACCTGAAACATCTGAGCATCTTGATGAAGAGTCCGGGGAATTTGAAGCGGACCGTAGAAACAGCGCGGGAATCGGGGTTGCCACCGATAACCCTGATGCCACAGGTGTTGGAATGGATGTGCTCCGAAAAGGGGGCAATGCCGTGGATGCAGCAATAGCGGTATCTTATTCTCTTGGAGTGACGGAGCCGTCTGCTTCCGGAATAGGCGGAGGCGGTATCATGCTTGTTCATCCACCTGAAGGACATTCTGATGAACCGTCTGTATATGATTATCGGGAGACGGCTCCCAGTGAAGAATCAATGCCTGACTCAAAGATAGGCGTTCCAGGCCTGGTAAAGGGAATGGATGTTGTGCATAGTGACTATGGAACGCTATCGATGGAGAAATTAATGGATCCGGCAATATCCCAGGCTGAGGATGGTGTGTCGGTATCTGAAAACCTTCACGGGCGTTTAAGTGACGCAGGCTATCGGGTGGAAGGAGAAGATACGTCACTGTTCTTTCCAAATGGAATGGCCCTGCCGGAAGGAACGAGGTTAAAGCAGGAATCTCTTGCTGACACCATGTCAGATATCAGCGAGCACGGTCCAGATGCCTTTTACGAAGGAAAAATTGCCGCGGGTATTGCAAAAAAAAGTGATATTTCCAAGGAAGACCTTGAGGATTATGAAGTTGTGAAAACAGAACCTATACAAGGTTCATTTAAAGACTATGACGTGCTGGCTCCTCCACCTCCCGCCGGCGGGGTCATGCTTGTTCAATCTCTGCAGATGGCAGAGCATTTAAAGCTGGAACAAACAGCAGCAAGCCAGGCTGATTTCATTGAACGAACAAGTGAGATCAATGATAAAACTTACTCCAACCGCTATGAACATGTTGGAGATCCTGATTTTGTCGATGTTCCGACCGATAAATTGATCAGCAAGGATTATACAGAAGAGCTGGCTTCAGACGTGTCAACAGATTCACTCGATGGAGAGAAATTGACCAGTGGAGAAAAGGACAAAGATGGAAATACGACCCATTTTGTCATTGTAGATCAAAACGGCATGATGGTCTCTGTTACCAATACTATTAGTGATTACTTTGGCTCTGGAGAGTATACCAATGGCTTTTTCTTAAACAACCAGTTAGATAACTTTACAGACAGTGATAAATCACCAAACGAATACGAGCCAGGAAAACGCCCTTACAGCTATATTTCTCCGACTATCCTTTCAAAGGATGATAAGCCGGTAATTGGCATAGGTATGGCCGGAGGCAGGAGAATCACCCCTGTATTAACGCAGGTACTGAGCCGGCATGTTTTATTGGAGCAGCCAATAGATGAAGCAATTGACGAAAACCGGGCGCACAAAAATCTGGACAAGAAAGAAATTTATCTAGAAGGACGCTTTCCTAAAAAAACGGTCGAAGAGCTCGAGGACCGCGGATATTCTATCGATGAAACCCAGACATCTATGTACTTTGGCAGCGTTCAGAGCCTGATCGTAAACTATGAGAAAAGTGAAATCTATGGCGGCTCGGATCACAGACGTTATGGAGACTGGCGCAGCCGCTAGTAAAAAAATGATTCTGCCTCCGTATCACCACTTACTGTGATGCGGAGGTTTTTTTGTTTCATCCATCGGCTTATTTTCGCAATAGGAAACTCTCTTCACTTTTGTGAATAATAAGGAATGGTACAGCTTGATTATAATAATAAGACGGGCCTGTCCTCCCTGACACCGTTACAAACAGACCCTCTTTAAGTCCGATTTCGAGAAGTCTGCTCTTCAGACTATCCATGCTCTGCTGCATCGCCTGCACGGCTCCTTCCCCTTCTGCTAAAAAAATAAATTCCAGGTCCTTTGAACTAGCAGCCGCCTTCCGGCTGCTGTGCTGACATAAATATTGGAATACCTCCGCCTGAATCAGAGAGATTTCTTTCTTATTGCCATTAAATATAATCTGAGAACTGCCGGATTCGACGAATAAAATAATGGTATCCTCCGCGGCCAGATGAAGCCTGCACTCTTCTTTATCTCCCTGCCTGAACGATAATTCAGAAATAAAGCTGTACTGATTCTTTTGTAAAAAAATTTCATTACGGCGGATAATATCAGTAAGAGCGGCATCGTGACTTCCTGTTGTTTCTAAAATTTTATCAGCGTTGTTCTGTGCTTTTTCTGCAAGGAGACAAGCGCTGTTACTTAAATAAAGATGGGCGAACTGATGCTGTGTTTTTGTAAGCTTATAAGGCTTTTCATGAACTGTCTGCTGAAATGTGATGGCATTCTGAAAATGAATAATACCTTCAAAATAGCTTTTGGATTGATAGGCCTGCTGTCCAAGCAGAAAATGGACGAGTGGATTTTCCCGTTCAAATCGAAGCGCTCGTCTTAACATATCCGGCCGATTTTCATTTTGCAGATGTACTCCATAAAATGACAGGGAGGTTATCAGCCTTTTCTTATAATTTATTAAATCGGCTTCACTAGCTTTTTCTTCATCCTGAACCATTCTCCTATAAATCTCCTCAAGTACAGAAATTGCAAGTGACATGTCACTCTCATCATCAAGCATGGAAAATTGAAGCTCCTGCTCCAACGCCAGCAGCTCCTCCATCGTTTTCTTTTTCAGCCACATCGTATCTTCCCTCCATTAATCATTATGAACCTCCTCTGTAATTTCTTTCATTCGTGCTTCAATACGTTCAATCGACTGTGTCATTATCTTATCTATACCCATAATCTCCGCATATAACGTATAATTTGCTTCATTTGTTGTGTATCTGGAAAATGTCTGAATATTTACGAGGTTCATATAAATATCTTCAAATAGTTCATGTCGTTCAATCAGTGTAAGGGGCTCAAGTTCACGGAGATAATAGCGCTTTGCTTCATTAATTACTTCATTCAGGGCGTAATATCTTCTCTCATTTTTCGAAAAATCATTGTCTCTGAGATCCACTTCCTTCGCAAGTTGAAGGGCTGCTTTGATTCGTGGGGTATAATAGAGGATAAAATTTCTTTTAAATCCTTTTGTTTCCACTTTCATTCGATCCCGCTGCTCCTTTGTATAAAGCCAGACTGAAATAACTCCTGCCAGCAAAGTACCGATAAACGCACCAAGAACTGTGCTGAACACCTGTACCCACGCATCCGCTGAAACATCGCTCCAAAAACTCATGATCTGCCCCCCTTCTTTTCCACTGTATGTGGGGCAGGAACGTGAAATGAGTTGCAATCATTCTCCGTTTTTTTTACAATAGACTATTGTAAGAGAGCTCTATATGCCTATATGGAATATATCTTGCAAATATATGAAATAGGTGATGAAAATGGAAAAGTATCAAGTACTGCTTTATTATAACTATGTCCGCATCGAGGACCCGGAGGAGTTTGCCTCTGAGCATCTTCGCTACTGTAAGGAACTTGGGCTGAAGGGCAGGATTCTCGTGGCAGAGGAAGGCATTAACGGCACAGTTTCCGGGACCATTGAACAGACTACTCAGTATATGAAGAATCTGACGGCAGATGCCCGTTTTGCCGATACAGAATTTAAGATTGATGAGTCAGCCGGCCATGCTTTTAAGAAAATGCATGTGCGACCGCGTGAGGAAGTTGTCTCCCTAAAGCTTGACGAGGATATAGATCCGAATGAACTTACCGGCGAATACTTGGATCCAAAGGCATTTAAGGAAGCGATGGAACGTGAGGACACCATCATTCTTGACGCACGAAATGATTATGAATACGATCTCGGCCATTTCCGGGGTGCCATCCGCCCGGATATTCACAACTTCCGGGAGCTGCCTGACTGGCTCCAGAAAAATAAAGATAAATTTGAAGGAAAAAAAGTGTTAACTTACTGCACCGGCGGCATCCGCTGCGAGAAATTTTCCGGCTTTTTAAAAAGAGAAGGGTTCGAAGATGTAGCACAGCTGCATGGAGGTATTGTCACGTACGGAAAAGATGAGGACGTGAAAGGAGAGCTGTGGGATGGCAAATGCTATGTGTTCGACGAGCGCATAAGTGTCCCAATCAATCGAGTTGATCATGTAATCGTTGGCAGGGATCACTTCGACGGCACACCATGTGAACGTTATGTCAACTGTGCGAGTCCAGAATGTAACAAGCAGATTCTCTGTTCCATAGAAAATGAGCATAAGTACATGCGTGGCTGCACACACGAATGCCGGCTCGATCCGGATAACCGTTACGTTATTGAGCACAATCTCAGTGATGAGGACCGCAAAGTGAGGCTGAACCAAATCGAAGAAGACCTGGCCCAAAAAATTTAAATATATGTTTAGCAGAACAGGAGCCTGACTAAACCAGGCCCTGTTTTTACTAATAACGGAACCAGTGTCCGTGCAGCCTGCAATTGCTTTTCCCGCAGGCTTGTTATGCTAGATGATCGGGAAGAACATTGTGAGAAACGGTATGTCAGCATTGGCGTCTCTCCCATTATTCAATTTTTAAATAGCACCAGCAGCAGTGGTCTGTGGTAACGAACGATATGCCGGGAAAAACCCGCTGTCAGCCGGCTGTTTATAATGCTCCTCCCATTGGTTCACGAGCTTATCATATACCTGCTGGTTGTGAATTTTTTTGCCGATGAAAAAGTCTCTGGGCTTTTGCTGAGAAAAACGGTGCTTAAATGTAAACAAGGAATCTCTTCCACTGTGACCTCCGCCGAGGTGAAAAGTATGACAGCCGCTCCGTTTTCCCCACAACCCACATTCATGCAGTAAAAATACATTTGATCCGATATGAATATACGATTGATCCGAGCAGCCGAGGTGATAATGAAGACAGTCATTTTCATACAGGCAAATTGCCGCGGCTATCATTTTTTCCTCTGCATAAACGCCGCAAAGCACCGCCTTGCTGCCCATATCTGCCATCAGGTTTTTGACATAGTCCAGTGAGAAATACGAATAGGAAGAAGCCTGTAATTTATCCATCGTCTGCGTATAGAGGCTGTAAAAATTTTCGGCCTTCTTCACAGCTTCTTTTCCCTGGTAAGTATGGAACTCCAGTCCATGTTTCTCAGCTTTCCGAAGATTTCTGCGGTGATTTTTATGATAGTCCGCCATAAGCTCCTCCTGGGTTTTCGTCAGATCTACTGCGACGGTTTCTCTGTCATTACTCACGTCCAGATCGTTTTCTACAAAATGATAATTTTCCAGCAGAGGATGAAAACGGACAAATTCACTTACGATTTTTTCCTCCTCACAGAATGTTCCAAACTCGAGCCTGAACGCTTTGATTACTTCCGGTGAATGACTATCTGTCAACGGGCCTCCATACCCGTACGGAATCGTAATAATATCATAATAATGACCGAGACTTCCTTGTTCCCCTAAAAACTTCAGCTCCCCAAGCCTTTTTTTTAAGAAACTGTAATAAACCTTCTGGCCGGCGGGAGCTGTATAGACGAAAAGCTGCGGTTCTCCATCCCCGAGCCTGCGATATAAATCACTATAGGAATGCAGGTAAAATACGTCAGTGACTGCCGCCTGTTCAAGAACTTCCTCCCACCACTTTTTATTTGAATAAGGTATCACTTCATACAATGCTCCGTCCTCCCAGTACTTTATTTTTCAAAAGCATTACGTTATCAAATTTCACCATCGTCGTTCCTGCTTCATAGCTGTTTAACGCCTGGGCATTAGCAAATCCATTCAAATTATTAATGATATTTCTCACAAAATTCTGTCCCGCTTCATGGGCATGTAGATAGCCGCCGCCAAATCTGGGGTTAATTTCAGAAATCAGCCAGCCGTTTTCTGTACGAAAGCAGTCAATATCAATCGGTCCGGCAGGCTGCAGTACATCGATGAGTCTTTCTATTACAGAGAGGAGCGCAGGGTCCTTCAGGCTTACGGATCTGTCGGTTTCCCCTGTCCTCATTAAAACCTTCTTTTTACAAAAAATGTGAGTCGCTTTCTTGGAAATCATGTCCGCATAGCAGTCAATTCCTATTTCATCACCGGCCATAAAGGGCTGAATAATATAATTCTCATTTTTATGAAGCAGCTGCCTTACGTCCTGGAGAGATTCAAGCTTCTGTACTCCCGTACTCGCACTTCCATTTTTCGGCTTTGCAAACAGCGGGAACGATATTGTGCCGCTGTCCAATGCTTTTGCGGTATCTTCCATGCATATAAATGTCGGAACCGCAGGTAAATCATTCATGATTAAAAATTGATAGGTTAAATACTTGTCAAAGCAAATGTCTACAACTTCTCTGCTGGAGACCACCGGCGTAATCAGCTTCTTTAGAAAAACATCCTTGTATCCGGCCAGCAGGGAAAGCTCCGGATCAATAAGGGAAAGTATCCCTGTAATTTCGTGTTTTTTACAAATTGCCTCCAGATGTGGAAGATAGGAGGGATGATCAATACGCGGAACCACTTCTGCACGGTCAGCATGCACAAGCGCTGGAGCTGTTGAATCACAGTCTGCCGCCACCACAATGCCGCCAATGTTATTTAACTCTTCTTTAAAATATTCAGTCAGCTTAACGCGTCGGCCGGCACTACACAATAATAGGTTCATTTTTGATCCCCCTCGTATATTACATTTTTCAAAAGCAGTAGAGCTCCTCATTGAAAAATTGTGAGATTTTCTCTTTGTGGCGTGCGATTTTCCAACCAGCTTCCTCGACTGCCACAATGGCCGGACGTTCTTTTATAAATGGCGGATTAAATACGATGCTGTACGCACCGACGTTTTCAAAAGCGATATAATCACCCGGCCGGGGCAGTGAACTGCTGACATCATGGGCTAGATAGTCTTTTTCCATACAAGTGTATCCGACGATATCAAATAGGGATTGTGGCTGGTTGGAGACACCTTCCTCCGGCCGAATGATTGTCATTGGCAGGTTATTTCTGTGCATTGTGGGTTTTACGTTGTGTACACTGCCGTCAACCAGGACGAAATGCCGGTTTCGTACATTTTTTGTGTCGATCACTTTAGCGTAGAAAAGAAATGTATTGGCGACAAGCGATATACCTGGCTCGATTATTAACGCCGGCCTCGCGGGTAAACCTCCGTACTCCCTCTGCATGACTGCACACACTGCAGCAGCATATTCCTCAAAGGAGGGAGCTTCAATTTCAAACGAAGCTGGGAGTTCCCCATAAAAGCCGCCTCCAATGTCTATATAATCAGGAGTTTCTGCGAGAAGCTGTTTCGCAAGACTGCATAGTTTTTTTGTTATACGTTGATACGTACGAATAGCTCTTTTTCGTGTTGAAAAATGACCGTGAAGTCCGGAAATCTTGAGGTTCGGCAGCGATTGCAGCTCAGAAACAGCACGTTTTAGATCGCCATTTTCAACACAAAGACCGAAGCGGCTCCGTTCATAGCCCTCTTGAAGAACGCTCTCTCCCCCGTCCGAAAGATCAAAGTTCACACGGAGGCCTACCCTGCACTCCCGCAAAGGATTGCTTTCGCAGAAGGATTTAATATATTCAATTTCGTAAAACGAATCGATATTTAAAATGCTTTCGTTCATAAGAGCGGTCTCAATGTCATTTTCGGATTTCAGCGGCCCGTTAAAGATAATTTTTTTCGGATTGACACCAATTTTTACAGCTAAATCGTACTCGAGTCTTGATACCACCTCAGCGTAAGCTCCTAGACTGGACAGCTCCCGGCAGAGCAGCGGTAGATAATTTGTTTTATAGGAGTATCCGATAATTAAAGGTTCGTAACGGCTTTTGAAAGCCCGCTCCATTTTACTGTAATTTCCGCGCAGCTTTTTCAGATCGAGCGCATAAAAGGAATCACCGCAGCTTTTTACTATCTCCTCGATTGTTTCGCAGCTTAATGTTTCAGTTTTTTTAGTACTCTGCTTTTCTTTTCTTACCGCAAATGAATTCACGCTGGTGTCCCTCCCTCGTTTTTGTTCTTAATAAAAAACAACATCAGCAAAAAAATAACGCTCTTGCTGTAGTTCTATATATAGAGTAATACAATGCATTAAAACGAACATCAACTTTTCTCATTCTTAGTAGACAAAACCTTTCTGACAAACTCCGGTCTTTCAGCTTTTTACATCTCCAGGCTGTTTCAGGCTTCTGGCCGATTTAATAGCCGGGATTTTTACCCTGTGGTATAGCCGGCTTTTTAGATACGTCGTCATTGGCTTTTCGACCCATAGATAGACAAGATTACCTGAGAGCACCGTTATTACAATGATCGTGACCATGGACCAGAAATAACCAAGTCCCTGAATAAGGGACGACTCGGCAAATAGAAATATATACAGCTGCAAAAACGGCATGTGTGTAATAAATACGGAGTATGAGGCGTCGCCCTGAAAGGAGAGCGCTGCCGGAATGCTTTTTTGTTTCTTTTCATTCAAAGCAAGCCCGAGGATCAACATCATCGAAAAAAGACAATGAAATTGTGCTTCGTACATCGGTATGAATCCATAAATGTTGTTGATCCATATGCCAATAAATCCTCCAATTCCCGTGATAATGTAAAATGGCGCATAACGAAGATTATAGTTCAGGTACACATATGCAATAAAGCATCCTGCAAAAATCTCAAGATTGCTGAAGCTTAATACGAAATTGCCCCAGTCCCTTCCAAACACCTCCTGCAAGGAGATGAAAAAAGTGAGAATCCCCCAGCAGGCAACGATAGGAATAAAAATACAAGGCTTATAAATAATGAAAGCGGCAAGAACATAAAAGAACCCAATATGATTCAGTGACCACGCTGCCGATAAAACAGGTGGAGCCACAGCTGGATCAATCGGAAGAAGGAGCATCGATTTTACAATGACTTCGATTGTGTAAAAATTCTCCGTCCCCCTGAAAAGAAATGCGCCAGCCAGTACAAGCAGCGTAAATACCCAATAAATCGGATAAATCTTAATCACACGCTTTACTAGAAACTCACTTGCCTTGCCTGGGGTTCCTATATAATGGTGGTAGACGTAATAAATCATGAAGCCTGTCACGACAAAGAAAAAGTCAACCCCTCCCGTCCGGTCCCATACCCCCATATTGAACCAGTCATAGGTAAATCTTTCGTAAAATTGAATATTGATATGGCCGATCAGCACTAGAATAATACCGACTGCTCTTGCTACCTGCACCAATAACAGGCGCTGCCCGCTTTTTTTCCTCATTCTTTTCACCACCTTTTCTCTTTTTTAGCTGCTTCTGCTTTATTCTGCCCGCTGCGGAAGCGGGTTCTGCGATTTTACCGGAAGAAATTTATACAGTTTTTTGTATAGATGTGAAAAGTGGTAGTCAAAGCGCTTGCCGTCCACAATTGTCACATCTCCTATTTTTGCTATTGTGTGAAGACCGTCTGGATAAGCACTATCCGGACGCGGGTGAATAAATGAAGCTGGTGTTTCTATGAAGCTTGTCGGTGTCAGTTTTTCGATCTGATTTACTACTACTCTTCCGCCGTACGTCCGCGAGCAATCCTGCGCCGGGCGGTACAGCTTTTCTTTAAATATAAATGGGGTGCCGGCAGGTCTGCTGGAGCGGCTGTCAATTTTAACTGGATTGCACGAATGTGGAAGCCATTCTCCTAACAGATCGTCTGAATAATAAATATGAAGGTCATTGTTTTGACTCTGCGCACTTTCAAATGCTTTTGTACAGAAGAGCCACCACCTGCCTTCGTACTGAATCAGGCTCGAGTCCACCCCTGGAAAATTATTAAGCAGTGTCTTTTCTTTGAGCCATTTTTCACCCTCAGCATCCAGTCGATACAGTGCCACCTCTCTTTCCTCGGAGGTTTCAGGAACACAATAGATTTCATTTTCATGTTCAACCACGTAAGGATAAGACATATGAGTAGGCAGACGGATCACTGAAGATGTGACCGCGGCATCCTTTTTATTCACATTACTCAGATAAAGATTAACCTGCGAAATGTAGCCTTTTACTACTTTATAATCGAGCTCCTCCATCAATATTTGAGTTCTGCCGTCCCTCTGGTAACCGAAAGGATCCGCATAGTAAACATTTCCATCATGAACGATCCATTGAATTTTCGGCGCTGCATCCGAAATTACCTCATTAATCGGCTGATCTATAATCCCGATATTCCAATATTCATAGCGAAATAGCTTATTGAATAAGCTTATTGTTTTTCTTTTCAGTAACCGTCCAATGAGGGTAAGAGTCTGCCGGGCATCAGGCTCTGCTAAAGCTTCGGCAGGCTCTCGCTGCAACGGCGCCTGAACGGTCTCTGCATTACCCGATGTAAGCTCCACGCATACGTATGCCGGCCATTTCACGACAGATGAATAGACCAGTTCCTTTGCAGCTGCAAGAGAATCCGCCGCTGTTGCAAAGCAGCCTTTCTTTAACGTTTTCGGTGTGGATGAATCGTCTGTTTCTTGAATTAGAGAAGCACAAATAACGGGGTCGTGATTGTATAACTCCCAGAAAAATGCAGGTCCTTTACTGATTCGGGGGAAATCATGAAAAGTAAAACGCCACACACCGTGTCTAACCGAGTTCAGGATAAATCCGGAAGCTTTGGATTCACTCAAATTTAAAATAAAGTCGAGCTCCGTTTTCTGCAGCAGTTCAGCTGCTTCAGTGCTGCTTCCTTGATAGCTGCAGACAGGCAGATGCTTCAATAGCGAACCGTTGTTTATACACTCCAGGCTCTTCACAAATTTATTGATAATAGTGCTGTAAATCTGAAAAAATGTTTTAGGATGGATTGCCTGGTCTTGTTTATCAACTAAGATGACAAGACAGAGCTCAAGCTGTTTCATCTCAGTTAAATGTTTAATACTTTCTACCTTCCATCTCGCCAATGTAAAGCTGTCGATCATCACCGCAAAGCGTTGAGATTTCTTCATTTCCGACACCATCTCCCCCCTCCCCTTCTCATTTTAATACTGCTTCCTCGCGGAAACTATCAGCCGGTAAATTGTTATTGGTGAGAGCCGCATATTCATTCAGTGTCTCCTGAATCATCTGATCAAGTGAAAATTCCACCTCCACTTTCCGCCTTGCATTTTCGATGATTCTTTCACGGTGCGATTCGTCACTATCAAGCATCCGCAGGCGATGGCTGAAATCGGCTGCGGAATGTTCTGAAATCAGTAGACCCGTTTCACTGTCGATGACAGCTTCTCTTATACCACCTCTATCAATTGTCAAAAGCGGGGTACCGGAAGCCATTGCTTCTAATACCACCATCGGAAATACCTCCCGGTGGGAAGTCAGCAGTATCGCATCCATCCTTTTTATGAATTTTTCCGGCTGCGGCACTGCGCCGAGTAATGTCACTTTTTGCTGCAGATCCCATCTATTAATCAAGTTCTGAAGATTCTCTTTTTCCGGGCCGTCTCCGGCAATAAAAAAACGGTATCCCGGCATGTGCTTAAATTCTTTTGCAATCTTCACAAATAATTCCACGTTCTTTTCCTTAGAAAGCCTGGCAAGAATTCCAATGTTCCTGGTAAAGGCTTTTTCTTTTTTTTCCGCGAACTCAAACTGGTTTAGATCCACGCCGTTATAGATAGTTTTTATTTTTTCTTTCTTCACCCCAAGCCTGTGGAGGTTATTCTTTTCAAAATCACTTACCGTAATGATTTTATCAACAAAATAATTCATCAGCTTCGTATACAGAAAAGCGAGTCTTTTTTCCATTGCGGTGATGTTATGCTTTGTATAAACGATCTTCAGCTTCCTTCTGCCTAACAGATGGAGCAGGATAACATACAGGGTCATCCGTAGACTGTTCGCATGAATAGTATCAATCTTAAGGCGCTTCACCAATTGATAGAGTACAGCCAGATTACGAAGGTGGTTTCTCCTCGCCAAAGTTGTGAATGCTTCCTTATGTTTTATTCTTCCCGAGAGCTCCCCCGATGCTGCAGCTGTATAAAAGCTCATGTTTGGATGACTCAATTTGTTTTCAAGCTTGCAGAAATAAGTCTCTGCTCCTCCGGTTTCCAATTTGTCTGTCAATACTAGTACGTTCATGAGACAGCCCTCTCTTTCATTTCATTCAACCTCCGGCAGGCACTCCTATTTTCTTAGGAATAGAATGAGTTTTATTCTCCACTTTTTTCACAGCTGCTTCGTGGTGAAGATAATGTGCAGCAATAGCAATAAACATAAAGAACATGTCGTTGATAATAATCGTTAACGATCCCATCTGAAGGAGAAATCCGATAAAGGTTAAAAATAAATATGGTTTTGTACGATGAACTCTTCCCTGCAATAGCTGCACAAAGACTAAGGCGATGAATAACAGATAAAAAAATATTCCGATCAGTCCAGATTCCGATAGCACATCTAAAAATGTATTATGAACGGAAATACCGGCTCCGTAAGCATGCGTGTTATATTCCGAGAAATTAAAGGCACCGATGCCGAAAAGAAAATTTGGTGCAAAAAACTCCCACGCCCTTACCCATAATTCCATGCGTCCGCTTCCGCCGTCACTCGAAACATTACCAATTCTGTCAGCGAGCATTCCCGGCAGGTCAAAATTCATATGAGCTGCGCTCACATACAAGACCAACCCTCCAAGCGACACTAGACTGATCATTATTTTCAGCTGTCTGAGAGGGTTATTTAGTAGCAGGTAAACTGCAAGCATCAATATCATCGCCAGCATACCGCCGCGCGAGAATGTGAGAAGAATTGTTGTAATACAGAGAATGAGACCGGCTTTCCCTTTTAGAGAGCGAAAATGACATAAGAAATAAGCAAAAAAGATTGTATTATAAAAGACAAAGAAGTTAGGATCCTGCAGAAGCCCGATCAATCTCGGAAAGTCTCTGTCCAGCATCACCCCAAAAGAGCTGATTCTTTCATCACTGTTCACCCCCTGGAGTACGGCAAGTCCGGCACCGTACATAAGCAGGCTGATAATATTAAAAATAATACCTACGTTTGCCACAGCTTTATCAATGACTTCTGATGGAGCAGCGTGCAGGATTGATTTTGTAATAAAGTAACAGAACAAATAGAGCCCAATTCCAAAAAAAATTCGGAGACTTGCTGCGGGGTATAGTGCGAAAGCCCCGCTATAGCAATAAACTAAAAAAAACATAATCATCGCAATTTCGAACAGCTGCAGTTTTTCAAAGTAAAATGTGGAGAGGTGTACAAGCAGAAACAAAAGCAAAAAGATCATGTAAGGCTTTAACGAAAATCCGAGATCAACACCGAACCTCGCCAGGACAATCAACAGCAGGAGCAGGAAAATGATTCTGCTGTTGTTCTGGGAGGAAGTCACAAAATTACCCATTTTCCACCCCCTGCGTTTTTTTCAGCTTCCATTTGGCAGCCAGTGGGCTTTCCGCAATCAGTCTCTTCAGCTTCAAGTTCAGCTCCTTGTCAAAATACAGCAGTGTCGCTAATAAAAGAAGATGCAGACTGGCTCCTGCAAAAGGCACAGCTTGAAAGATAAAATCAAATGTCCAGAGAACGGACAGGAAAAACAATAAGTAAGGGAGAATTGCTTTTCTGCAGACCTGCCAGCGCCCGGGTGTCAGCATCCAGAACCCTGCCAGTGTTATGATTTCAATAGTTAAACCGGCAAATGCCGCTCCCATTATTCCGTACGAATTACTAAGAAAAAAATAAAGAAAAACTCCGGAGATAATGGCAATAATCTGAATGAATGTCCTGTAGTTCTGCAGTCCCCTGGTAGTCAAGCCATCAGCCAGCGCGATGTTAATTGCCTGAAAGGTCAGCATTAGTGATAATATTTTCAATGGAAAAGCAGCGGTAAGCCACTGTTCTCCAAACAACAGCGTAATAAAAAATTCGGATAAATAAAAAAATGGAATGGTTAATCCCATTCCAATCAATGCCATGATTTTTACCTGTGTGATATTGAGCTCTAAATGCCTGGAAAGCTGATTGCTGTTAAAATGGCGGAACAACACAGGATAATAAGCTCCTGCCACCACAAATGGTATTTGCTGCAAAGCCTGAGGTATCCGGTACGCTACAGCAAAAAAACCAATCTCAGCCAGACTGACCGTTTTTTCTAAAATCAGCGGCCCTAAGTGCGGCAGAATAATAAACAGCAGTCCTCCGAGCGTGAAAGAGCCGAGATTATCAAACAGCCCTCTATGAAATCTGCTTTTAAAATCAAAACGGATATTTTTCGTCACAAGATAAATACCGAGAATGCCTGCCAGAAAGTAAGAAAAGCCGTATAAGAAACAAACAGCAAACGGATGAAGAGAGAGAAGCATTCCCGTGGTGATCGAAGCGATCAGACCTACAGCAGAAGTAATACGCACGAGCCCATCATACTGCATTTTTTCCATCAGTTGAAAATAAGCACCGCTGATGCTCTGCATCGCCACACCGGTTACCATCGGCAGAATTAAGAAGTAGCCGGTCTGAATAATTTCCTGATTGTGCGAATAATGCCATTCAATCAGGAGAAAGCCGGCAGCAAGGGTAAGCAGCAGAAGCACCGCTCTCATCTTTACATAGGAAGACATCAGCACTGAAATGTTAACTCCTTTTTTTGACCCCTCCCTCAGCACGATATCGCTTAAGCCCGCATCAGTAAAATAAGCCATAATCATCGCAAATGCCATGACAACACTGAATATTCCATAATGATGAGATTGCAGGTAATAAGCAAGCAAGATGAGTGCCCCGGCGTTTAATCCACTTGTCAATGCCGTACTGTAAAACAAATGAAAAATATTTCTTGTAATAGAATTTCGTTTCCCCATGTCCATCCGCTTAACCCCTTACTCTTTTCATTCTTAATTCTATACTGTTTGGTAGATCACTCCCAATATTTTTTTATTTGCCCTTTCAAGACTATTTCTTGTCTGAACCGCATCCTCTATTTTCGTCTTATGCTCTTTTACGACCACTATAACTCCGTCTGCCTGATTAGCGAGCATCTGCCCATCATAATATTTTAAAAACGGCGGCGTTTCTAAAATAATAGCATCATATTCGCGTTTCCACTGCTTCATCCATAATTCAAATCCCTTCATAACCTCCTGATGGAATAAATTTATACGTTCACACCCTGCCGTCAGAAGAAACAAGTCTGGAAACACGGTTCGTTTTACAAAGGACACTTCTTTTACTGACTGCTGAAGCATCGTAGTTAATCCGTAATCGTTGGAGAGATTAAACCACTGATGAAGGACAGGCTTTCTTAAATTGGCGTCGACAATTAATACGCGCCGGCCTTTTTCAGCAAAAGAAGCAGCCAGCTTCCCAGCTATCAGTGATCTCTGATCGTCAGCGTTCGGCGAAGTCACCATGAAACAGGGTCTGGCGATGTCTGTCATTTCCCTTTCAATATTGGAGCGGATAATTCGTATTTGCTCGGAGCTGATTAAGCTCTCTTTCAGGAACAGCTTCTTTAAGTATTTATTTTTAATGTTTAAGGTCCTGGACACGCGCGAACTCTCCTTTCCTATCTTCTTCCTGCACTGGAATTTGCGGGTGAAGCTGATAGCTCTTTCGCTGTTTAGATTTTAAGTCAATGTCCCCCAGCACAGTAAATCCCAGCTGTTCCTCTGTTTCTCTTCTGGATTTAATGGAATTATCCAGATTCTCCCTGAACATTGCCATCGCTACCCCAAAAAGCACACTGACAGCTAATCCGATCGCTAAGTTCAGCACCGTGCTGCCTACCTGCTGCGGCGTTACCTCATTATTACTGCCGCGAAGTACTTGAATATGATCCACCCCGAAGGAATGGTTTAAGTTATCAACGGACGTATAAGCAACAGCGGAAGCTATATCTCTTGCTTTTTCCGGATCGTGATCCCTCACAATCACATTAATAACCTGAGAATTATCATTGTTCTGCAGGGATATCTGCTCTGAAAGATCGTCCACCGGAAAATCAAGCTGACTCTTCACCGAATCAAGAATGACCGGACTTTTGATTAAATCAAGTGAAGAAGCTAAAAGCATATCAATCTCCTGCAGAGCCACGTAATTTTCCTCACTTCTGTTCAAATCTCCGACAATGATAAATTCAGTTGCTTCATAGCTCGGTTTAATAACGAACAGCAGTACCGCAGCAGTTGTCAAAAACATCAGTGATGCAGTAACGATAATTACCATTATTCTTCTTCTCAAAATATCAAGAAATTTTTTGAGATCCATTGTATCGTTCATTTTGTCCCTCCACTCTGTACTTATGGTTCCTGCCCCTGTGCTGGATGCAGCAGCATATTACTCTGGCCGCGGTCCCTGATATGTGTTACTGCTAAATTAGTATCAAGTCTGCTTTTGGAAGATTGTTGTGTAAATACGAGGACCGGTCTGCTGTGTGTCAGCAGATGTTCGTCCCAGATCACCCCGTCAAAGCGGTTGCTTGTGCCGCGGACTGTCATTACTCTCTCTGTTTCCGCACTGATCTGCACCTGTAGATTGGAAAAAATATTTCCCGAGACTTCGTTTGGAATCGTAACTGCTCCTTCAATGTGTATACAATGAACACAGCTGTCTATTGTAATGTTGGTAAAGCGATTGCCGTTAATATAAGTGTAATCTTCCTTTGTACTCTGTTCGACGGCTTCAAGATGAATGCCGTATTCAAACCCGACAAGGTTCAGATTGGTAAAATTTACGAAGCTGATAAAATGATCAGGACCGTCTGCTGCAAGTGAAACAGCTGTTCCCCGAAAGCTTTCTGAAGAATTGATAATACGTATGTTTTTTATTTGAGTGCTGTCCCACGACCAGAACTTCTGATCACCATCAAGGTATATTACCTCGGATTGAAAACCAGGATCTACTACTTCAATCATGCCATTGTGAATAGAAGCGTTTTTCCTAATATCCACTGCACGGAAATCCTCGAGTACGAACAGTCTAGTGTTTTGGCCAAGCTCAAGCCTGACCCCCTTTTTTATGACGATGCCCTCCTCAAGGTAATAATCAGTATTTCCGAGAATTTTCACTGTGCCAATCTGCGATTCCCCCGCGTAATTAATTGCCGTTTGAATAGCTGCTGAATCATCCTGAGGATCGCCAGGGGTCGCTCCAAAATCGTTTACATTTACATATTCTTCTCCGGAGATTGTTTCTGCAGGCACAGCCTCCGTTTCTTCCGTGCTCCTCGAAAAAATTCCTGAATAATAAAAAGCAGTCGTTATAAAAAAAAGGATCACTGCCATGCACAGCAATGGTGTCACACTAATTATCCGTTTCACTGGCGTTTCCTTTCATCTTTCTTCTGTTTAATGAACAAAATGAAGCATCTTCTCCCTTGTCTGTCCAGAATAGCCTTGTGGATTAGTAACCTGCCAGCGCCAGGCGTCTCTGCACATATCCTCGACGGTAAGACGCGCCTTCCAGCTTAACTCCTGTTCTGCCTTCGCTGGGTCAGCAAAGCAGATGTCCGTATCACCAGCTCTGCGCGGTACAAGCATGTATGGAATAGAAAAGCCGACTGTCTTTGAATACATTTTTATCATTTCAAGCACGGTTGTCCCTTTGCCGGTTCCAAGATTGTAAGCATTGATTCCCGGTGACGAAAGCACTTTTTCCAGCGCGTGAAGATGTCCGTTGGCTAAATCACATACATGTATAAAATCTCGTACCCCTGTCCCGTCTGAAGTCGGATAATCACTGCCAAACACGCTGACATGTGCCTGCTTTCCAATTGCTGTCTGCGAAATATAAGGGACAAGGTTTGTCGGGGTCCCATTTGGGTCTTCCCCAATCAGGCCACTGCTATGAGCGCCGGCAGGATTAAAATAACGAAGCATAGCAATGCTCCATTGCATATTTGCCAAATACATATCCTGAAGCATTTCCTCAATCATTGATTTTGTTTTTCCGTACGGACTTTCCGGCTGATGAGCATCCGTTTCTGTTAACGGCATTCGCTCCTGCCTGCCGTACACTGCCGCAGAAGAACTGAATACTAGTCGATGGACTCCGTGTTTTTCCATCACTGCGCTAAGAATTAACGTACCGGTTACATTATTTAAATAGTAAAGAAGAGGATTAGTAACAGACTCGCCTGCTGCCTTAAAACCGGCAAAATGTATAACCGCATCAAAATCATGCTCTGAAAATATAGCATCCATGGCCTTTCTGTTTATAATATCTGTTTTATAAGACTCAAAGTCCCTTCCCGTAATATTTCGGACCCTCTGCAGCGCTTCAGGATGACTATTAGAGAAATTATCTACAACAACAACGTCATAGCCTTTATTTAACAGCTCTACACAGGTGTGGCTTCCAATATAGCCAGCTCCTCCTGTCACTAAAATCTTCATTTGCTGCCTCCTCTGCTGCTAGTTGGAGCTTCCCTTGAATTCCGGCATGGTGGCGTGGCCTTCCTGGGAGACACCGTCTGATGCAAGAACCTTCTTTATCGTCAGCCATAAGATTTTGGCATCGACTTTCGCCGAGCGGTGATCCACATACCATACGTCCAGTTCAAAGCGCTTTTCCCAGGTGATCGCATTGCGGCCGTTCACCTGAGCCCATCCGGTTATGCCTGGTTTCACTTCATGACGTCTTGCCTGATAGGGCGTATACAATGCTAAATAGCTCCATTTCAACGGCCTCGGACCGACAATGCTTAACTCTCCCTTTAACACGTTCAGAAGCTGCGGAAATTCGTCCAGGCTGCATGAACGGAGAAAACGGCCAAACTTCGTCAGCCGCCGTTCATCTTCTAACAATTCTCCATCTTCATCACGCTCCTCTGTCATTGTCCGGAACTTATAAATCGTGAATGGTTTTCCATGCAGACCTGGTCGCTTTTGTGTAAAAAGAACCGGTGAACCAAGCTTGATTCGGACCAGATAAGCGGTCAACAGAATAAGTGGACTGAAGGCGGCCAGAACCCCAACAGCAATATTAATGTCCACCAGTCGTTTCATTTCTTCACCTCCTGTGCGGTTAGATCACATGAATTTTTTCTACAATCGAGGAATAACTCTCTTTTCGATTAAACCGCTCTTTTGCAAATACAAGAGAATTATGAGAATACTGCAGGAGTTTATCTCTGTCCTCAATCATCTGCAGCAGTCTTTCCCTCAGCACTTCCGGGTCCCCCGGGATGTAATTAAGGCCAAGTTCTTTCTCCTGTACAAGGCCCATGATTTCTTTTTCCTGACAGGAATTTAAAATCGGAAGTCCTGCACTAAGATAATCTCCTAATTTATTGGTGACCGTTTGTTTGGCACTTCCCTTGATGGCATTGAGAGCGATATCTGATTTTTTTAGAATAGCTGCCATTTTTTCATAGGGGATATAGCCGTAAAAATGAACATTCACATCAAAGGCATCCAGCTTCTTTGCGAGCTGAATCAACTTTTCTTCATCCGGTCCGGACCCGAGAATGTTCAGCTTGATGGAACGATGCTCCTTCATGGATGCAAAGGTTTTGATCGCTGTTTCCATATCATAGCTGTGGCTGAGGGTTCCGATATAGGTGATCCATATCTCATCGTCGCGCTTCACCACGGGCTCTTCGTCCGGCTGTTCAAACCGCTCAGCTTCTGCTCCGATATACACCGGAATAAAATCTATACATTTTGTGCCTTTGACGTTGGCCCGCTGTGCATAGGTTTCAGAAACGGCAAACACGACGTCTGCCATCCGGTAAATATGATCCGCAAATTTTGAAAATGGCCACATCAGCAGTTTTATATAAAAACGCTCTGTATTTATCGCAGAAGAAATCGACTCCGGCCATGTGTCCTGAATATCAATGATGAACGGCAGATGGTGCTTTTTGGCATACTTCCCAGCAGCATAGGCTGCAGTCATCGTTGGATATGCCGCATAAACAACGTCTGGTTTGTCCATCGAAGACATGACCTTTTTTAGTTGCCTTGAGAAGCTGGTGTGACTCCACGCACGTTTCATAGAGACATTTTTTTGATAGCCCGGTTCTTTTACGCAGATAACTTGATATGGGTAGGCTTCAGCAATATCTTCATTGATATGCTCTTTTTCCATATGTGCGAAATTGCTGGTGAAAAGTGTGACATTGGCACCTTCCTCGTGAAGTCTGTTCGCAAGATACTGAAAGCGGTTGGCATCCCCGACGTCATCAATGTTTGCAAATGGAGCTACAATCCACACATTTTTCATAAATTTTCTCCCTTTCGAAAAGTAAAAAAATGTATTTTTTTACAATTAAGGTGGTGGTTATCTCAACCTGGCTAACAGAGGCGGCACCATGAAATGGCTTTTTGTCTGCGGTGTCAGCACTTCTGTGACGATCTCGATATCTTCTGCAGTCAGCGAGCTGCTGCATGGGATATTAATAAGTGCTCCTTCAAAGCTGTTTGCTTTCTCAATACAGAATTGCTGGTGTTTAACATAGGGCTTCTGTTTATGAATTAATCCCCAGAGCGGCCTGCTTTGGATATTATGATCGTTCAGCTTCCGCAGCAGCTCCCGCGCATCCATCCCATATTTCTCTTTTTCGATATACAAGGAATAAAACCAATGATTGGCGCGGGCATCTTCTCGGAATGGCAGCAGTGTCAAGCCTTCAATGCCCTGCAGAGCTTGCTCATACAGCTTGTAATTGATAATCTTTGTCTCAATAAATCCTTCGAGCCTGTCGATTTGATCGGTGCCGAATGCTGCCTGAATATTTGTCATCCGATAGTTATATCCGATTTCATCGTGAGTGTAGTAAAGCGGATCTGCTTTTGCTTGATGCGAAAGAAACTCCGCATATTCCAACAGCTGCTGATTGTGGGAAATGATCATTCCTCCGCCGCCGGTGGTGATTATTTTATTGGCATTAAAGGAATATACTCCAACATCTCCAATAGTTCCGCAGTGTCTGTTCGCATATCGGCCGGACAGGTTGAAGGAGCCGAGTGCTTCGGTTGCATCCTCGATGATTTTTACGTTATACGTGTTTCTTATGGCCATCAGCCTGTCAAAATCGAGAGGATTCCCAAAAACATGAACGACAATTACCGCTTTGACCGTGCGGTTCGTCCTTTTATTTATGACCCTTCCTTTCACATGCCTGCATTCTTCTTTAAGAAATGTCTCAAGTTTGTCCAAATCCATGTTGAGTGTGTCATCGCAGTCCATGAATACCGGCTCTGCTCCTGTGTAGGTAACCGGGTTTACAGCTGCAATAAATGTCAGCGTCGGTACGATAACCTCATCTTCATATCCGACACCCAATGCCCTTAGCGCCAGGTGAAGGCCCGCCGTCCCGCTCTGGCAGGATAATGCTCTTTTTACTCCTGTATAATCAGCAACCTTCATTTCGAATTCCTGAATAAACCTCCCTCCTGTAGATACCCACCCCGTTCTAATTGTTTCTTCCAGGTTTTTTAGAATATCTAATGAAAGGTATGGAACAGATAGCGGTATTGTCTTGTTCATTCGCAATCATTCCATTCATAATAAAATTTTTCTCCATCCTCTCTTCAGCCTTCCATTTGTATCCAAGATGATTCTAGGCTTCAGCCGGCAGTGCAGCATCCTCCACCAGCTCTGAGGCACTTTTTGCATTGCGGTTCGCAAGCTCAAGCAGCTTTTCACGCAGCGTCTCCTTATCAAAAAGCGGAAATGTGGAAGTGATATCCTCAATTTCTTCCATAAACATGTAGGACGGTTTTCCGACATAAATTTTCGGATAGATCTGTTTGTCATCGACTTCGTTATCATTTAACAGCTCTTCGTAAAGCTTTTCACCATTTCGGACACCTGTATAAGAAATCCCGATATCATCGATTGCATGGCCAGAGAGCTTGATCAAGTTTTTGGCAAGATCGACTATCTTTACCGGCACTCCCATGTCGAGCACAAAAGTTTCTCCTCCACTCGCTAGGCTCCCCGCCTGGATGACAAGCCTGGATGCTTCAGGAATGGTCATAAAATAACGGACCATCTCGGGGTGGGTTACGGTGACAGGTCCTCCTTTTTGAATTTGCTTTTTGAATAATGGAATTACACTTCCGCGGCTTCCGAGCACATTGCCGAATCGAACAACAGCAAAGCGGGTAGCGCTGACTTGATTCATATTCTGTACGACCATTTCTGCGAGCCTTTTGGTAGCCCCCATAACACTCGTCGGATTTACTGCCTTGTCCGAGGAGATCATGACAAATGTTTCGGCTCTGCTGGAGCTGGCTGCTTTTGCTACATTCATCGTTCCAATAACATTATTTTTCAACGCCTCTTCCGGATTGCGTTCCATTAACGGAACATGTTTGTGCGCTGCAGCATGGTAAACAACATCAGGTTCATGGAGATGTAAAATAGATGCTATTTTCTTTGCATCCTGTATATCTGCGATTTCTGTAACAAATTCAATGGGCGACTCATGAAACAGTTCAAGAAGCTCCATTTCAATGGAATAAATGCTGTTTTCACCGTGACCCAGCAGTATTAATTTGTGCGGATGAAATCTTGCAATCTGCCGGCAGATTTCTGAACCGATCGACCCGCCTGCTCCTGTGACCAATACTACTTTCCCTCCTACTGATTCAGCTATCGCTTCATAATCAAGCTCTACCGGCTCTCTCCCAAGAAGATCCTCGACCCGGACATCCCGAAATTGATTCACTTGCAGCTTCCCTGTAACAAGGTCCTCTATCATTGGCATGATTTGGGTTTTGACCTTCGTAGCTGCGCATTCCTGATAGATTTCATTCAGCCTTTTTCGATCAAGAGAAGGAATCGCAATCACGATATTGTCAATTTGTTTCTCTTCTGCCACTCTTTTAATATCCTTTGTTCCGCCCGCAACCGGAATGTTATAGATTTCATAATGGTGTTTCTCTGTATCATCATCGACAAATGCAACCGGCAGTAGATCGCTTCGCTGGCTTTCCTGAAGTCGTCTTGCGACCAGTGTTCCAGCAGATCCTGCTCCGACGATCAATGTCCGCTTTTTATTCGTACTGACCTTCAACCTGCTTTTGGCGATCCGCCAGGACAGCCGTGACCCGCCAATAAATACAATTTGAAGAAAAAAGGTTATGACGAGAATCCGAAGTGTGATTACCTGGACAATCAACTGCTGAAAGGCGGCTGTCATTAGAATAGTGAGCCCGACAGTCTTTAAAATAACAAGCACTTCTCCCCAGCTCGCATACTCCCAAGTTTTTTTATATAAACGGTATGCATACGAGAATGCGAAAAAATGTATGAGTATGCCAGCCAGCGTGATATAAAACAAGGGACTCGCCAAAAATGCATATTCATATAAAAAAATGCTGCTCATCAGAAGAGCAGTAAGAATAAAAATCGAATCTATGACAATAGTAACTGCTAATTTTTTTCGATAAACCATGATCTCTTGCCCCCTTTTTATAAAATTGGAGAGCAGGCAAAAAAATAAAATATGGGCATTCAACCCTTCCTCACTCCACACCTTCGATGACCAGCATCTAAGGTATTTTACCCACAGCATGAACGAGTGCCTCCAGTGATAACGGCTGGGAGACATTACCGTACTTTATATGGTTCTTAAAGTTCTTAATAAAGAACAATTTCATTAAAAAAAATAATTCTCGTTTTTAAATCTCTTTAATTAAACACAAACATTTAATTCTGCTGTAATATAAAATTTAGCCATGAATGGAGGGAAGTTTTAATGTTCTATAAAAAGAATATATGGAAAGTATATAACGAACATCGAGACCTAACAACCATTACAAATTACCGAATTCTTTCTTTTTCGCGCTTGATTGTTCTTTATAATGAAATATTACCTATTTTTCTTCAATTTCCTCCATTTTTCAAATTAATCATGGTTCAATATAAAGAACATCCTGGTCAATAGTCCTAAACAGAAGAAATGCGTTATTGATCAAGTATAAAAAAGTTTTTTTCAGAACTTTACTGATAAATTCTTGTACAATGCTGTAGAGAACGTTCGTTTTCCTTTAAGAAAGCCAGCCGCTGCAGGGGGCTGCTTTCCGCGGGCAGCGCAAAACAAGATTCATGGTTACCGCGATGCGATAAAGTCTCTGGAATTTTTGTGGAAAACGGGGAATCATTCTTTTCACGCACAGGAGGCGGACATGAGATCCGCTATTCTCTTATAATGCCCTTATTTCTATAGTTTGGCGGACAACAGGTACGCTATTTACTTCAATAGTGGGGAATTTGGATTACTTTTCGGCCGTTAACGGAACCCATGGACCTCTGTCAAGAAAGTGGACACCCTTTAACAGAATAGGAATGATGCGATGGTGACAGCTACAGATCATTCTTCCCTATGTTTCAATCGTAGATGATCTCGCAGAAGCGTCAAGCCCAGCCC